>JAPJPH010000051.1 GCA_030825745.1 Anaerococcus sp. | reverse complement strand
ATTGTATAATATTATAATTTTAGCAAGTAAAACATTAGAGAAGATAAGTAAAAAAACCTTTGTAAAAATAAAAACTATTTTACAAGGTTTTTTTTTACCTATTTTATTAACAAGTATTTAGTAAATTAAGAAAAATAACATAATATTGTTTTCCCTAGGGGATAATAAAAATATATGATATAATTTAGATAGGATGATGATTTGTATATGATTTATCTTAAATTTTTATTAAGGAGAAAATGATGTTAAAAATTATAAGTGCCTTTACTACATGGTTATGGGGTTGGCCACTACTAGCTCTTGTTATGGGTGGTGGACTAATATTAAATATTAGAACTGGATTTATCCAACTAAGATATTTCCCATATATAATGAAACAAACTTTCGGAAAAATGTTTTCAAAAGTGGGCGAAGGATCAGGAACTGTATCAGCCTTCCAAGCTATGACTACAGCCCTAGCCTCATCAATCGGAGCTGCCAATATAGTAGTAGTACCTACCATATTATTTACAGCAGGACCTGGAGCTATATTTTGGATGTGGCTTGCAGCAATTGTAGGTCAAGGAACCAAATTTGCTGAAGTAGCCCTATCTATAAAATATAGGGAGAAAAACGCAGATGGAGAATATGTAGGAGGTTGCTCTTACATGCTTAAAAATGGTCTAAAGGGAAAGGCAGGCAAGATATTAGGTGCCTTGGCAGCATTTTTCTTTATGCTAGAAATCCTACCATCTATAACCCTACAAACCCTATCAGCAGTAGGACCTATAGAGAGTGTATTTAGCCCAACTGACCTAAATAATAGCGTTGTTAGAATAGTTGCTACCCTAGTTATATTTGCTGTAGTATCTATCGTAGTATTTGGTGGAGTTAAACAAATAGGTAGGGTAACTGAAAAATTAGTACCTATAATGGCAGCTTTATATATCTTATTTGGTATATTTATCATTATCATGCATATAACAGAAGTTCCAACTGTCCTAGGTTATATAATAAAAGGTGCCTTTGACCCAGTAGCAGTAGCAGGTGGTGTTGGTGGTGCAGCCTTATCCCAAGTTATCTCAAAGGGTGTAGCTCGTGGAGTATACTCTAATGAAGCAGGTATGGGTTCAGCAGGTTATGGCCATGCGGCAGCTACAACTGATCACCCAGCTAGACAAGGTATGTGGGGTGTATTTGAAGTATTTGCAGATACTATAGTAGTATGTACTATCTCAGCCCTAACAGTATTATTATCAGGTGTATGGCAACCAGGTATGAGCGAAGCAGCCATGAAAGAAGTATCACCAATAGCTGTAGAAAGATCATTTAACACAATCTTTGGTCAAATAGGTTCTATAGTTATATCAATAAGTTTATTCCTATTCGTATTATCAACTATCATAGTTATAGTATTTTATTGTGAAAAGCAAGCTGAATATTTATTTGGAACTAGGGTAGGAAAGATAATGAGGGTTGTTGCATCCCTTATGATAATACTTGCAATTTTTGTATCCTTTGGTAATGCGGGAGTATTCTTAGACTTTACCCTAGGTCTTGTAGTAATACCTAACATGATAGGCCTTATTATAATGAGTGGGGAAGTTGCTGAAATTAAAAAAGAATTTTTCGATGGTCCTAATTTTTATAAAAAGGATACTAAAAAATAAAGTAAATAACAAATCATCACGATAAATGAAGGAGAATATATGAAATCAATTGTAGTAGCTTTGGGTGGAAACGCTCTTGGTAAAAGTCCAATAGAACAATTAGAGGCTGTAAAAGGCTCTTCAAAATCTATAGTAGATATTATAGAAAGCTATGATAAGGTAGCAGTAGTACACGGAAATGGTCCTCAAGTTGGAGTTATAAACCTAGGATTATCAAAGGCAGCGGAGGCTGACTCATCCCTACCAGTATTTCCACTAGTAGAATGTGTAGCCCTATCTCAAGGATATATAGGCTATCACCTTCAACAAGCTATAGAAAATGAGCTTTTAAAAAGAAATTTAAATAAAAAAGCTGTAACTGTTGTAACCCAAGTAGAAGTAGATAAAAATGATGAGGCTTTCTCTGACCCAACTAAACCTATAGGAAACTTCTATAGCAAAGAAGAAGCAGAAAGAATCGAAAAAGAAGACGGATACACCTTTAAAGAAGATGCAGGTAGGGGTTATAGAAGAGTAGTACCTTCACCAAAACCACAACATATAGTTGAAATAGAAACTGTAAAAACCCTACTAGAGCAAGATGCGGTAGTAGTAACAGGTGGGGGTGGAGGAATTCCAGTCCTAAAAGAAGCAGACTCTTATAAGGGAGTAGATGCAGTAATAGATAAAGACTTTGTAGCTAGCAAACTTTCAGCTGATATCAAGGCAGATAAACTACTAATCCTAACAGCAGTAGATAGTGTATATATAAACTTTGGTAAAGAAAACCAACAAGAGCTTAAAGATATAACAGTAGATGAGGCTAAAAAATATATAGAAGAAGGTCAATTCCACAAGGGATCTATGCTACCTAAGGTAGAAGCTTGTATTAAATTTATCGAAGAAAACCCTGAGGGTGAGGCTATCATAACAAGCCTAGAAAAAGCAGCCCAAGCCCTAACTGGCGAAATTGGAACTAGAATAACTAAGTAGTGAAATTTTTATAAAAAGGAGGGCTTATGAGTGATATATATTCTCTAAAGGCATCTGTTGCCATAAAAGAGGCTAGAAATATAGCCCTTCTTAATAAAAATGCAGAGCTAGTCGATATCCACCTTCATAAGGCTATAATAGATCAAGATAATCAAATCCTAACTACTATGCTAAAAGATTTTGGGGTAGATATCAAAGCCTACAAAAAAGACCTAGAAGATGCCCTAAATAGACTAAGGTCAAGTGAGGGATTGAGCAAACTATATTTTTCCAGAGACTACCAGAGGCTATTACTTATAGCTAAGGATATAGCCAAAAAAAGATATAGCGAAAAAATTACTACTAGCCACCTTTTCTTGAGTCTATTTGAGCTAGAAAAATCTACTAGCGCCTATATATTAAAAAAACATAATCTAGACTATGATTTGTGCTATGACTACCTAGTAAAAAAAGCAAATGAGATAGAAATTAGCGAAAAATATAGTGAAAAAATGACAGATGTCCTAGAAAAATATGGGATAGACCTAACAAAAAGGGCAGAATCTGGGCTAATCGACCCAATAATAGGCATGGATCCTTATGTAGATAGGATAAGCCAGATATTAACTAGGAGGATCAAAAACAATCCGATCCTAATAGGAGAACCTGGGGTAGGTAAATCTGCCGTAGTAGAAGCCCTAGCCCTAAAAATAGCCAGGGGAGAGGCCCTAGATTATCTAGAGGGAAAGATAATCTTTTCCCTAAATGTATCATCCCTCCTTCAAGGAACATCCCTTAGGGGAGAGTTTGAATCTAGGATAGAAGAGCTGATGGAGATAGTTTCATCCTTTGATGGCAAGGTAATCCTCTTTATTGATGAGATCCACACCATAGTAAATGCTGGAAACTCATCTGGGGGAATTGATATATCAAATATCATAAAACCCAAACTATCTAGGGGTGAGATTACCATAATAGGAGCAACTACCATAGCAGAATATAGGTCCCATATAGAAAAAGACGGGGCCCTAGAAAGACGCTTTCAAAAGGTCTTAGTAAAAGAGCCTAAAAAAGAAGAGAGTTATGAAATTCTAAGAGGGATTAGGCCAAAATATGAAGCCTTTCATGAGCTAGTCATAGAAGATGAGGCTATCATAAGGTCAGTTGACCTATCAGCTAGGTATATCAAAGATAGAAACCTACCTGATAAGGCCATAGACCTGATGGATGAGGCAGCATCTATGCTTAAAAATCAAATAAATAATGAGCCTAGTTACCTAGATCATCTAAAAGATGAGATATTAAAGCTTGAAAGTGAAAAAATAGAGCTAAAAGAAAAAGAAGATAAGGATCAAATCGATAAAAAAATAAAAGAGCTAGTAGAAAAATACGAGCATAACCAAGAAATTTATCAAAAAGAGTTAGAAGATAGGAAACTTTTAAAAGAAGTTAGGCAGGATATAGAAAATCTAAGCTTTAGCCTTAAGAAATATCTTAACTACAACAAATTTGATGAATATACAAAAATAAAAAAAGTTGATCTTCCAAATTTAAGAAAAAAAGAAGAAGAACTTTTAAATAAAACATACAAGTACAAAAAAATAGGATACCTAAAAAAAGATCATATAGATAAAGTAATATCTAAAATAACAGGCATCCCCCTAGAAGAATTAACCAGGGATGATAGAAAAAAAATCCTTGACTTAGACAAACAATTGGGTAAGAAAGTAATAGGGCAAAAAGAGGCTATATCTAAAATATCTGATGCCATTATAAGGTCTAAGGTTAGATTTACCAATAAAAACAAACCTATAGGAACCTTTCTATTTACAGGAAATACAGGTATAGGCAAAACCTACCTAGCCAAAGTTTTGGCTGATTACCTATATGAGGGAGAAGAGAGTCTAATAAGGCTTGATATGAGTGAGTATATGGATAAAAACTCCACCAGCAAGCTAATAGGAGCTCCTCCAGGTTATGTAGGCTATGAAGAAGGTGGCCAGCTTACAGAAAAAGTAAGGATCAACCCATATTCTATAATATTATTTGATGAGATAGAAAAAGCTAATAAATTAATATTTAATATGCTTTTACAAATCCTAGATGAGGGTAGGCTAACTGACAATAGGGGTATAACCATAGACTTTACAAATACCATAATAATCCTAACCAGCAATGTCCTTATAGATGATAAAAATAGGGATAAGATGATAAAACAGTTGGGAGAGACCTTTAGGCCAGAATTTATAAATAGGCTAGATGGGATAATCAAATTTAACGACCTATCCTATGAAGATATGCTAAAGATAACTAGGCTTAGCCTAGAAGAAATAAAAGATGACTTTAAAGATATGGGTATAGATATCCAGATAGAAGAAGATGTAGTTAAAAAAGTTGTAGATTTATCTAATTACAAACTCTTGGCAGCTCGAGAAATAAGAAGGATAATAAATGATAGGATAGTAAGTTTAGTATCTAGAAAAATCCTAGAAGATAATCTAGAAAAAGACACTATTCTGACAATAAGGTTAGAAGATGGAGAAATATCTTTAAATACCTTGCAGAAATAATTATAAGGAGATAAAAATGGGAGTTAATTTAAGAGGACGTAACCTAATGGCAATCAAAGATTTCACAGAAGATGAAATCCTATACTTAATCAAATTATCAGAACAATTTAAAAACCTAAAACTAACAGGAACACCACATAACTACCTACAAGGTAAAAACATAGTTTTACTATTTGAAAAAACATCTACAAGAACAAGATGTTCATTTGAAGTAGCTGGATATGACCTAGGAATGGGAGTAACATACCTAGATCCAGGTTCAAGCCAAATGGGTAAAAAAGAATCAATCGCAGATACAGCAAAAGTATTAGGTAGATTCTACGATGGTATCGAATACAGAGGATTTGACCAAGACTTAGTAGAAGAACTTGGAGCAAATGCTGGAGTACCAGTATGGAATGGTCTAACAGATAAATGGCACCCAACTCAAATGATCGCTGATATGCTTACAGTAAAAGAAAACTTTGGTAAACTAAAGGGAGTTAACTTTGTATACATGGGCGATTGCAGAAACAACATGGGTAACTCACTAGCAGTAACATGTGCAAAACTAGGATTAAACTTTGTTGGATGTGGTCCAAAAGACCTATGGCCAGAAGATGATGTTCAAGATCTTGCTCGTGAATTTGCTAAAAAACATAACTCTAAAGTAGAATTTACAGAAGATGTAAAAGAAGCTACTAAAGATGCTGATGTAATCTATACAGATATTTGGGTATCAATGGGAGAACCAGATGATGTATGGTCTAAGAGAATCGAAGAATTATACCCATACCAAGTAAACAAAGAAGTTATGGACAATGCTAAAGAAGATACAATCTTCATGCACTGCCTACCATCATACCACGACCTAAACACAGTAGTAGGTAAAGATATCAACGAAAAATTCGGTGATAAATATGACCTAAATGGTATGGAAGTTTCAGAAGAAGTATTCCTATCAAAACAATCAAAAGTATTTGATGAAGCTGAAAATAGAATGCATACTATAAAAGCTATCATGTATGCAACACTAAAATAATTTTTAAAAACCCAAACTGCTACAAGAATTTGTAGCAGTTTTTTTAATCCTATTTACCTAGGTCTAGCTCATGTATTTTTTTTCAAAAATTATGATATAATAGCTAAGAAAGGATAAAAATTATGGGATTTAGATATAGAAAAAGCATAAACCTAGGCCACGGCTTTAGGGTAAATATGAGTAAGTCTGGACCGGGATTTTCCTTCGGAGGCAAGGGATTTAGACTAACAAGGACTGCCAAAGGAAACATAAGAACAACTGCCTATATACCAAATACAGGTCTTTCCTATCAAAAGGAATTTAAAAATCCTTTAAAAC
>JAPJPH010000050.1 GCA_030825745.1 Anaerococcus sp. | reverse complement strand
ATGTTTTTATGATTCTTGTTTTTTTTATTATAATAATTAAAAGTTTTAACAACTCATCATTTCGATAAAAAAAACAGGTCACGGATTAATTTAATCTGTGCCTGATTTTATTATTATTGAAATTTTACAATTTTTTCTTTTTAATTTTACTTTTTACTACTTTGTTTCATAAAATAGTAGAGTTGCTTTCTTACTTGTTTTTCTCAAAATCTTCCCAATCTTTTTTAAAGGATTCTATGCCTGCATTTGTTAATGGGTGAGTCCATAGTTTTTCAAATATTTTACCTGGGATTGTTGCTATGTGAGCTCCGTTTAATGCTGCATCTTCTAGGTTTTTGATATGTCTGATGCTTGCCGCTATAATCTCGCTCTTATATCCATAGATATCTATGATCTCTCTTAGTTTGTAGATTAAATCGGCTCCATCTTCTCCCATATCATCTACCCTGCCCATAAATGGTGAGATGTAGGTGGCTCCAGCCTTCATGGCCATTAGGCCCTGGCTTGCTGAAAATATTAGGGTGCAATTTGTTTTTATTCCCTCATTTGATAGGGTATTTATAGCTTTTAGACCATCTTCTGTCATCGGGATTTTAACTACGATATTTTCTGCCCAATTTGCTAAATCTCTTGCTTGCTCTATCATACCCTCATAGTCATAGGCTGTAACTTCTGCTGATACAGGTCCATTTACTAGGCTACAAATTTCCTTTACAACTTCCTCAAAGTCCCTACCCTCTTTTTTTATTATAGATGGGTTAGTAGTTACACCATCACATAGACCTAGGTCATTTATTCTTTTTATCTCATCAATGTTTGCTGTATCTAAGAAAAATTTCATATATCCTCCAATTTTTTCTTATTCTAGAAGAACTGACCATTTTTTAGGTCAGTTCTTCATTTTTATCTATAGTTCTTACTAGGTGCCTACATTATTTAGTTATTAGCTCTAGTGGTGATGCTATTTCTTTTTCTACATCTTCACCATTTAAAGCTTTTGCTGCAGTTTCCATAGCTATTTTACCCATTTCTTTAGGTTTTTGCGCTACTGTTGCAGCTAATTTTCCATCTTCTACTGCTTTTATAGCATCTTCGTTGCCATCAAAGCCTACTACTATTATATCAGAATTTTTATTTCCTAGGGCTTCTGATGCACCTAGTGCCATTTCATCATTTTGGCAAAATACTGCTTGGATATCAGGATTTGCTTGGATTAGATTTTCCATTACTGAAAGACCTTCTGCCCTATCAAAGTTTGCAGTTTGTGATGCTACTAGATCAATTTTTCCATCTGTTGCATTTTTAAATCCTTCTCCACGTTCTCTAGTTGAGCTTGCTCCAGGTATTCCTTCAAGTTGGGCTACTTTTCCATTTTCCCCTATTTTTTCTAGAATAAATTCTCCTGCCATTTTTCCACCCTCAACGTTATCGCTTGCGATAAATGATAGAAGTTCACCCTCATCAGCTCCTCTATCAACTGCTATGGTTGGGATATTGGCATCATTTGCAGCTTGTACTGATGGAGATATAGCTGTAGAGTCAACAGGATTTACTATGATTAGATCAACTTTTTGGCTTATTAAATCTTCTATTTGGTTTGTTTGAGTTGAGCTATCGTTTTGAGCATCTGTTACTACTATTTCTATATTAGCTTCTTTGGCTGCTTCTTCAATTCCTTCTTTTACTGATACGAAAAATGGATTATTTAATGTTGATAGGGATACTCCTACTTTATGAGATCCACCTTCTGTATCTGTTGTTTCCTTGCTTTCTTTTTCTTCGCTCTTAGTTTCAGTGCTTTCTTTTGTGTCCTTATCTTGGCCTTCTACAGAGCAAGCTGTTAGAAAAACAGCTGCAAATAAGAATAGGGCTGACAATTTTTTTAGCAATTTCATATTTTTCTCCTATTTTTTTCTCTTCCTATCTATCAAGACTGCTAGTAATATAACTGCACCCTTAACTATTTGTTGGTAAAAACTTGATACACCTAGTAAGTTAAGTCCATTGTTTAAGACCCCTAATATTAAAATACCTATAAGGGTTCCTGTTAAAGATCCGCTACCTCCTGTCATGCTAGTTCCACCTAGAACTACTGCTGCTATAGCATCCATCTCATAGGCAGTTCCTGCAGTTGGCTGGGCTGAGTTTAGTCTAGATGTTAGTACTAGACCTGCTATTGCTGCCATTACGCCTGATATGATATAGATAATTATCTTTACCTTATCTGTATTGATGCCTGAGATGAAGCTGGCTTTTTCATTTCCACCAACTGCATATATCTTTCGTCCAAAACTGGTATTTTTTAGTAAATAAAATAATAGAGCAAATATTATTATAAATAATATTACTTGGAAGGGGATTCCAAAGACCTTGCCCCTACCTAAAAATGCAAAGATAAAATCATCTCTCTTACCTGCTATAGGTCTACCATCTGTGTAAACTAGGGTTAGACCTCTAAATATAGTCATTGTAGCTAGTGTTACTATAAAGGGAGCTAGTTTACCCTTGGTTATTAAAATTCCATTTATTAGACCAAATATAGCTCCTAGGGCTAGGGCTACTAATATAGCTAGGATAGTTGGCATCCCACCTGATATAAGCCCTGTAAATATGGCTGATGATAGGGCTAGGGTAGATCCTACTGATAGGTCTATGCCTCCAGTTAGGATGACAAAGGTCATACCCAAGGCAATAAACCCATTGATAATTAATTGCTTTAATAGGTTTAGTAGGTTATTTACTTGTAAGAAATTTGAGTTTAATACACTTACTAAAACTATTAAAATAACTAGGGCAGCAAAGGTCCCAATATTGGGATTTGCTAATAATTTTTTGCTTTTTTCACTTTTCATAGTTTTCCTCCAGTTGCTAGGGTCATTACCTTCTCTTGGTTTGCTAATGATCTATCTATCTCTCCCATAAGTTTGCCCTCATATATTGCATATATCCTATCTGAAAGGGATAAGAGCTCAGGCAAGTCGCTTGATACTAATATAACTGCTACGTTTTCTTCAGTCATTTTATTTATCAAAGTATATATTTCTCTTTTGGCCCCAACATCAACTCCCTTGGTAGGTTCATCTAGGATTAGGATTTCTGGAACTATCCCAAACCATTTGGCCATTACAACCTTTTGTTGGTTTCCTCCTGAAAGGTCCATCAATTTATCTTCTATACCAGTTGATTTAATATTTAAAGATTTCCTAAAGTTTTCTGCAAAGTCTCTTTCCATTTTCTTATTGATAACTCCGCTTTTTACCATCCTATCAAAGTTAGTTAGGCTTATATTTTCTCTTATACTTTCATCTAGGACTAGGCCTTCTTCTTTTCTATTTTCTGTTACAAAGGCTATTTTTTTATTGATGGCATCTATTGGGCTATTGATTTCTACTTTAGATCCATTTATGAAAATTTCTCCTGAATCCTTGGGATCTATTCCAAAGACTGACCTAAATATCTCACTTCTACCAGCCCCCATAAGTCCTGCTATACCAACTATTTCACCAGATTTTACATTTATGCTAATATTTTCAAAAAACCCTTCTCTAGAAAAATTCTTTATAGCAAATTTCTCTTCTTTTATATTTCTAGTCATCTCTGGATAGAAATCTCCAATATCACGACCTACCATGTGCTCTACTATTTCTCTTTCATTAGTAGCATCTGTTTCAAATTCTCCCACACTTTTGCCATCTCTCATAACTGTGATCCTATCAGTTAGGGAAAATATCTCTTCCATCCTGTGGGTTATATAGATCATAGAAACTCCCTTATCCTTCAAAACTTTAATTAAGGAAAATAGTTTATCTATTTCATTGTTGGTTAGGGCGGTTGTAGGTTCATCTAGGATTAGGATATTTATATCATTCATTGATGCCTTGGCTATCTCTAGCATCTGTCTTTTACCTACTGATAGGTCCTTTACTAGAGAATTTGGACTTATATCAATATTAAGCCTTTCAAAAATCTCTATGGCCTTTTTTCTCATAGTTTTATTATCTAATCTAAAGCCATTTTTTATCTCATTATTCATAAATAAGTTTTCAACTACAGTAAGTTCTGGCCAATCTACTAGCTCTTGGTGGATAAATCCTATGCCGATATTTTTGGCATCATCGCTAGTTTTTATGTCAGTTACTTTCTTTTCAACAAGTATCTGACCATCATCCATCTCTAAAATCCCACCTAGAATATTCATCAAAGTTGATTTACCAGCTCCATTTTCTCCAACTAGAGCATGGATCTCTCCATTTCTTAGATTAAAATCAACGCCCTTGAGGACCTCATTTTTTCCAAAGCTTTTATGAATATCTTTCATTAATAAATTCATAGGCTACCTCAAAAAATATTTTTAGATCTTAAAATAATATTTGCATATGGAGTATTTTCTCCAGTTCTAATAACAAATTTGCAATCCTCTAGCTTTTTTTTGAAATTTTCATGGCTAATAAAATTAGACTCAACCCCTTCTAATAAGTCTTCAACCTCAGATAAGACTTTGGGATTTTTTTCTTTTATCTCGCAAGCTAATGTATAGCCTTCTACTGAAAAATCCTTTAAAAGTTCATCTAACACTTCTATAAAAGAAGGTGATCCTAGTTTTAATGCCAAATCAATCTTTTTTGAACTATCAATTGGAAGTCCACAATCACCTATGGCAATTAGATCCATATGACCCAAATCTGCTATTGCTTTGGCTATAGAACTATTTAATATTCCTGATTTCTTCATAATAATTCTTAAAACTCCTTTACTTCTTCTAGGCTAGGAATAGCTGATGCTGCACCTTTCCTACTTACTGCTAGGGCTGATGCCTTGCTAGCTAATTCTAAAGCCTTAGAAATATCCTCTCCCTCATTAATTAAGCCTAGGAAAAATCCTGTAAAGGTATCCCCAGCGCCTGTAGTATCTATAACTTCTACTTGAAAGGACTCTTGAAATATTTCCTTATCATTACTTAAATATAGGCAACCTCTAGATCCTAGGGTTATAAGAAAATTAGTTGACTTATACCTATCTTTTAAGCTTTCTTTTATCATAGATAAGTCATCTTCTTTAGAAATAGCCCTAGCCTCTGTTTCATTCATCAAAAGGGTATCTACCTTATTTAAATCAAGGCTATATATAATTTCATTAATAGGTGATGGATTTAATATAACCCTTAACCCTTTTTCATAGGCCCTATCAATTATATAAGAGGTATTGTTTATCTCATTTTGAAGTAGAATTATATCTCCCTTAGAAAAATCAGCCAATACCTCATCTATATAATCTTTACTTATATCAAAGTTTGCCCCGTGACTTATAACAATGGCATTTTCACCATTTTTATCTACCTGAATAAAGGCAAAACCAGTATTTTTATCAGAATATTTGATATAGCTTGTATCTACTTTGCTTTCTTTTAGAAAATCAATTATAAACGAGTCTTCCTTATTTATAAGTCCTGCATGGTAGGTCTTTGTTACCTTGGCTAGGGCTATAGATTGGTTTAAACCCTTACCTCCGATTTTCTCCTCATAATTTGACGAATCTGTAGTCTCTCCCTCTTTTACTATATGATCTAGGCTAAAAAACTTGTCAATATTTATAGAACCAAAGTTTAATATCTTCATATATTTCTCACACTCCCCCTTTCAACTATCCTAGGCTCTATTAAAACCTTTTTTGTATAATCCTTACCTTCTATAAGACATTTGGCCATATCCATAGCAGAGCTCACTATTTTTTCTATCCCTTGATCTATGGAAGTAAGTTTTGGTCTAATTAACTCATCCATAAATAAATTATCATAGCTAATTATAGAAATATCCCCTGGAACATCAATGCCTTTTTCATTAAAATACTCCATCATTCCAAAAGAAGATATATCAGAAAAAGAAAATATAGCCTCAAGATCCATCTTAGAAAAATACTTTCCACACTCTGCACCACCCTGGTATGTATAATTACCATGAAAAATGTTTTCACTAGGTAGATTAATACCATAATCCATAAAGCACTTTAAGGCACCTGATAATCTCCTAGTTGAATTTGGTGTATCTCTAGGCCCTATGTTAAGACCTATCTTTCTAAAACCCTTATCCAGTAGGTATTTTATAGCCAAATAGCCACCCTTTTCGTTATCTCCTGTTACTATATTTACATCTGAGTTAGCATAGTCAAACTCATCTAGAAAAATAATATTATTATCCCTAATAACATCTTTTTCAAAGTCTCTAATTCTTCTATCAACAATAAAAGATGCGGCTATTTGTTTGCTAGATAATAAATTTCTAACCCTAGCCTCATTAAACTTCAGCGAATTTGAATTATAAATATATATAAGATAATCCATACTATCAGCAAGCTTGGTTAATTTATCAGCCAAAAGAGAAAAAAATGGATTAGTAAGGTCAGGAATCATAAGCATCATCAAATTAGAGCTTTTGGCAGAAAGTGAGCTTGCAAACTTATTTGGCATATAGGCTAGCTCTTCTGCTGCCTTTAAGACCTTCCTTCTAGTAGGTTCTGAAATTTTATTATCTTTATTATTAAGCACCATGGACACAGTAGTAATAGAAACCCCTGCCAAGGCAGCTACATCTTTAATATTCGCCATAACAACCTCATTAAAACGTTTTACTAATTATAGTTTAGTATTTTTTTAGAAAATTGTCAAGAGGGGTTGAATTAAATAAATGATAGTATTATATAATTAATATTTATTATTTAGATATTAAATTGACTTTTTTAAAATTTTATTAATTAATTCCACATTAC
>JAPJPH010000049.1 GCA_030825745.1 Anaerococcus sp. | reverse complement strand
TCCCTTATTCATAAATAAGACTCTAGTAGATACATCCCTAGCAAAGTCCATTTCATGGGTTACTACTATCATAGTCATTCCTGATTTTGCTAGGTTAGTCATTACATCTAAGACCTCTCCAACAGTCTCTGGGTCTAGGGCTGAGGTTGGCTCATCAAATAATAAAAGGTCTGGATCCATGCATAGGGCTCTAGCTATAGCAACTCTTTGCTGCTGACCCCCTGATATTTGGCTTGGCTTTGCATTTACAAATTGCTCCATTTTTACCTTCTTAAGGTATTTAATTGATTTTTCATAAGCTGTTTTTTTATCAATACCCAAGACCTTTATTTGTCCTAGCATGCAGTTATCAAGGATACTTTTATTAGCAAAGAGGTTAAAATTTTGAAATACCATCCCTACCTGGGCCCTGTAAGATCTTTGATTAAAGGAGTGTTCTAGGATATTTTTTCCCTTATATAAGATTTTGCCACTGGTAGGAGTTTCTAAGAGGTTTAGACACCTAAGTAGGGTTGATTTTCCTGAACCTGATGATCCGATTATAGAAACTACTTCGCCTTCATTAATACTCATGTTTATATCTTTTAAAACTAGGTTTTCACCAAATTTCTTTTCTAAGTTTTCTACTCTAATTATTTCTGACATTGTTAGCTCCTGTTGATGATTCTAAGATAAATTCCTTATCGCCTAGTCTTCTTTCTAGTAATAGGAGTATCCTTGTAGTAATGAAGGTTAGGATAAAGTAAATTGCAGCTGTGATTAGGTAGGTTGGGAAATACTGGTAGGTAGATCCTGCAACTGATTTTGACATAAAGAATAACTCTGTTACAGATATTACATTTAAAACTGAGGTATCTTTTATATTAATTACAAACTCATTTCCTAAAGATGGGAGGATAGTTGTAATTGTTTGAGGGATAATTACATGGGTCATGGCTTGGATATGACTCATACCTATTGCCTTACATGCCTCAAACTGTCCCTTGTCAACTGAATTTATACCACCACGAACAACCTCTGATAGGTAAGCTCCTGTATTTATGGATACTATTAGTATAGCTGCAAACATGGTAGATAGGTCTATGTCAAAGTATTGTTTTAGTCCATAAAATATGATTACTGATTGGACCATCATAGGAGTACCCCTAAAGACTTCTACATATATGGCTAAGATAGCATTTATAAACTTGTGCAAGTAATAACCTATAGCATTTTCTGCCTTATTTACTTTTAATTTTCTAATTACTGCTATAATTAAACCTATTAAAAATCCTAACAGGGTAGATACTATAGCTATAAGGAGGGTATTTACAACACCCTTTAGAAATAGGGATGAGTATTTTTCCCAAATTTCTTTAACTTCTTCTAAAAATCCATTTTTGCTAGCTTCATTATCTTCTTGATCAGTTGGATTAGCATCTACAGCTAGTAAGCTATTTAGCCTTGTCATAATTTGCTCTTGCTCTTTTTCTATATCAAGGCTAGCTAGATAAGCATTAATTTTCTCTGTAAGTGGGGAATTTTTAGCTAAACCTACGCCGACTGTTGTATCAGCATCATTAGTCTTAAATCCCTTATCTTCTTTAAATTTTATATAGGTAAGATTTTTATTTGATAAAACTGCAGACTCAGCACCAGCTTCTTCTGATACATAAGCATCTATACTACCAGAATTTGTTGCAGCTATCATAGTCGGAAAAGAATCCATAGGCTCTAACTTTTTGACCCCATCCATTTGATCTATCATATCAACATGGAAAGTTCCAAGTTGGGCAGTTACTTTTGCATCCTTAAAATCATCTATACTTTTTGCATTAGCGTATGATGAATCCTTTCTAGTAACGAGGACCATATTAGCCATATAATAAGGATTTGAAAAGTCAATTTGTTTTTTTCTCTCATCTGTTGGACTCATTCCTGCTATTATTGCATCAATTTTCCCACTAGTTAGGGCAGGAATCAGACCATCCCAATCTATTTTATAAATCTTTAGCTCTTTTCCCAAATTATCTGCTATTTTTTTAGCAAATACCACATCATAGCCATTGGCATATTCTCCAGGAGAATTTTCAACTGGATATCCTCCATTTTCATCATTTACTTCTGAGAAGTTAAATGGGGCATAGTTTACTTCCATTCCAACTCTAAATTCATTATCACTATCTGCATTAGTCCTAAAAATAGGGGTAAGCAAAAGGATAATGCTTAATAATAAGCGCACCGTTTTTTTCATTTAATTTCCTTTCTTACTAATTACTTGTAAAAAAAAAGCCTTATTATTTCAAAATGAAATAATAAGGGCGAATTATCGCGTTACCACCTTAGTTTTAGTGCCTTTCACAAGACAGTTCTTTACAAGTACGTACATACTCCCTTGCTATAACGTGCAATACCCGTCACCAGATCAAAACATCCCCGGCAAAACTCAAAGTCTTTTTTCACTAGAATTTAAAATCTCCCATCACACCTACCGGGATTCTCTTTATTTTAAGCTTTCTAGCTACTCTTCTTCTCATCGTTGTTGAATTTATAATACAAGATTTTTATAAAAAAGTCAAGAGCTTAAAGGTATAGTAAGCAAAGAGGTAAATTATGAAGTTAAGTAAGAGGCAAAATGAAATAATAAAAATTTTGCAAAAAAGTAAAGAACCTGTCTCTGGAGAGACCTTAGGTTGTATGTTTGATGTATCTAGGCAAATAATAGTAAAGGATATTGCTATGCTAAAAGCCTTTGGTGTCGAAATAGTATCGACAAATAAGGGCTATAAAATAGATACAGGTAAAAAACTAACAAAAATTATAGAATCCAGCCATGATGATAAGGATATAAAGGATGAGCTAAATACTATTGTGGATAATGGGGGAGTAGTTATAGATATTTTTATCAATCACCCAGTCTATGGAGTAATTAGGAAAGATTTAGATATCAAATCTCGTAATGGAGTTAATAATTTTGTGAAAAATATGGGTATATCAACCCCTTTAAAAAATCTAACTGCAAATATTCACTACCATACTATAAGCGGTAAGGATGAGGAAAGTTTAAAAAAAATAGAAAATGCACTAAGAGAAAAAGGGTATTTAAAATAAATATCCCACTGTATATACAATAAATGTTTTTTGTGCTATACTTTATCTAAGAAAAATCTTAGGAGGAATCATGAAAAAATATTTAGATCAGCAAGGGATCACTCTTTCACCTAAAGTTTATTTTATAGATGCCCTAGGGGCTATGGCTTTTGGTCTTTTTGCATCTCTTTTAGTAGGTACAATACTAAATTCTATTGGAAATACTTTTAATATTACATTTTTAACACAAAGAATTTGGCCCTTAGTAGGCCAGGCAACTGGAGCAGCTATTGCTGTATCTATTGCTTATGCCCTAAAGGCTCCCAATTTAATTTTATTTGCTTCTACTATTGTAGGTTTAGGGGCCTATGAACTAGGTGGACCTGTTGGAGTTTATATTGCCACAATATTTGGAGTGGAATTTGGCAAACTTGTTTCAAAAAGAACTAAAATTGATATTATAATAACTCCTGCTATTACAATTTTAGTAGGAGTTTTGGTAGGAGATTTTATTGGTCCGGGTGTAGCTAGTTTTATGGAAGGTCTTGGTAATATAATAATGCATGCAACGGACTTACAACCGTTTTTAATGGGAATTGTTGTGGCAGTTTTGGTAGGGATTGCTCTAACCCTTCCAATTTCTTCAGCTGCTATTTGTATGATGCTAGGATTATCAGGTTTAGCTGGGGGCGCGGCAACAGTTGGTTGTGCGGCTCAAATGATAGGCTTTGCAGTAATTTCTTATAAGGACAATGGTCTTGAAGGATTACTAGCCCAAGGTCTTGGAACATCTATGTTTCAAGTGCCAAATATTATCAAAAATCCATGGATTGCGCTGCCACCGAGTCTTGCAGGAGCTATTTTAGGACCTGTTGCAACTTTGCTTTTAAAAATGGAAAATAGTCCTTTAGGATCAGGTATGGGGACAAGTGGCCTCGTAGGACAAATCTCAACCTTAAATGCAATGGCAGGAGCTCGTAGCATTTCAGTATTATTAATCCAAATACTATTTTTACACTTTATCCTTCCAGCCCTACTTTCATATATTATTTATAAGATAATGTATAAGAGAGGGTTGATAAGAGATAATGATATGAGAATTGAATTTTAATGGCCTATTATAGACGTTTATCTAATCTTTTATGGAAATTTAACAAAAATAATATATAATCTTTATAAGAAAAGCATAATAATTAATATGCTTTTTTTATATACAAAAAGGAGAGAATATGCAAAAGAAAAAATTAGATTTAGATAAATTTAAAATAAAGTTACATGAGGGCTCATCTATTAAAAATGTGATAGCTGTCATGAGTGGTAAGGGTGGAGTAGGTAAATCATCTATATCAGCCCTATTAGCAAGTAGACTTAACAAAAAAGGATACAAGGTAGCAGTTTTTGATGCTGATATAACAGGACCATCTATGGCTGAGGCCTTTGGTATAGATGAATCAGTTAGGGGAAGCAAGGAAGGAATTATGGAACCTGCCATTACCAAGGGAGGTATTAAATTAATTTCTGTAAATATGATTTTACCAAACAAAACAGATCCTGTTGTATGGAGGTCTTCAATAGTTACAACTGTTGTAAAACAATTTTTCACAGATGTTAACTGGGGAGAGATAGACTATATGATAGTAGATATGCCTCCAGGAACTGCTGATGTACCACTAACAGTTTTCCAATCCCTACCTATAGATGGAGTAGTTGCTGTTGCAACCCCACAAGGATTAGTTGAGATGGTAGCAACTAAATCTATCAAGATGGCTAGGATGATGGGTAAAAAAATCGTTGGTATGGTAGAAAATATGTCATATTTCAAATGTCCAGATTGTGGATCAAAACATGAAATATTTGGAAAAAGCAATTTAGAGAAGGTATGTGAGCAATTTGATATAGATACCCTAGTAAAACTTCCAATCAACCCACAAATAGCTGAAAAAACAGATTTGGGTAGGGTAGAAGATATTGAAATGGATGATCTAGATCAAATTATTGAAAAGATAATCAAGCTTTAGGAGCAATTATGAAAAAGAAAATAACAGCCCTAATTTTATCACTTTTTATTATTTTGCCAGGTATTGCTTTTGCTGAAGTTAATGAAGACTTAGGAGATGCCATCTATGGAGTAGCATTAAATGATGAGCAAAAAAATCAGATGGATGAGCTCTTTAGTATAAGCAATAAAGAAGCTAATAGAGATGTTGTTGATTCAAGCGACCTTAAAAAATATCTTGGTTATGAGGGATCAGATTATGACATGATCTCATCAGTATATGTAAATAGAAATACTGGGAAAAAAGGGATAAAGGTAAATATAGCAACAGCTGAAAATATAACCATGATCAGCGAGGGCCAATATGCTAATGCTGCAATAACAGCAGGTATTGAAAATGCTGATATAACCGTAGCTAGCCCTAAAAAAGTAACTGGTGAATCAGCTCTTGTTGGAGTATATAAGTCAGAACAATTAAGGGGCAAGGACCTAGATACTCAAAGAACTCAAACAGCCCAAGAAGAACTTGAAACAGTAAGCGAAATAACCCAAGAAAATAAAGATAAAGAAGGCTTTGATGAAAACAGCCTAGATAAGGTTGTTATTGAAGTAAAACAAAAACTCCAAGCTAAAAAAGAAGAAACTGGAGAAAGTTTGGATGCTGAAAGTATTAGAATTATCATTGAAGATAGTCTAAAAGACTTTAATATGGGAGATATATTATCAAATAATAATATAAATATCTTGGTAAATTACTTCGAAAAATATCAAAACACAAGTGCAATTGATAGCCAGAGTGTAAAAGAGAACTTAAATAACCTAGCCAAAGATCTAGGGGATAAGGCAAATAAATTTTATGAAGATAACAAAGACAGCATAGATAATTTAGGCAAAAAAGTCCAACAAGAGGCTAAAAATGCTAAAGATAGTGGATTCTTAGACTCTCTTGTAGAGTTTTTCGACTCTATTATTAAAGCAATTTCTGACTTTTTTAAAAATCTCTAGAAAAAAAGGATGCACAAAATTAAACTAAGTGCATCCTTTTAATTTTTATCAATATTTTTCATATAGCCTATAAGCAAGGTCTACCAAGTCTTTTGATTTTTCATTTCTCAAATAATTTGGATCAAGGTGGTTGGTTCTAA
Organism: Anaerococcus sp.; assembly: GCA_030825745.1. GTDB lineage: Bacteria > Bacillota > Clostridia > Tissierellales > Peptoniphilaceae > Anaerococcus. The sequence goes on along the minus strand of JAPJPH010000049.1, from coordinate 624 downwards.
CCCTATCTAGACCATCAGAATCTTTAAAATACTTGCAAAGTTTTTTGCACCTATCAAAGTCACCATTATTTCCTATAAACTCTATTATAGTCTGATCCATATTTTTATCATCTGTAGAATGGGCTGACATAACAGCTTGTAGGATTTTCTTATCTTCTTCACAAACTGTAGAGTATTGGATAGAATCTATAGCTGCTCTCCTACCATGCTCAGTATCCCAACCATCATTTACCCTTCTTGTATCGTGAAGGCTTGCAGCATCCATTAAAATTTGACTATCCCTATCATCTAGGTCATAAAAGTAGGCTATAAGACTTGCAAAAAATATAACCCTTTCTATATGGTCCTTCCCATGGATATGGGATTTAAATAGGATATCTGTATTTAAATTCTCATAAGTATCCTCTAGGATATTAATATACTTAGAGTCCATAAAGCCTTGGTAAAAATCATAATCTCTTATCCAATTTTCATTATATAAAATATCTAAAACTCTCATAAGATCTCCTTTTAAATATTGTACTACTAAATAGTAAAAGTATAAAGGGTATAGTGATAGTAAGGAGGGTTTATGATATATAATAAAGAATTAATAGATGAGAAAATAAGAATAGCCATAGAAAA
>JAPJPH010000048.1 GCA_030825745.1 Anaerococcus sp. | reverse complement strand
CATTTGTTCTTTTAGGATCTAGATAAATCCTATTTTTACCAGGAATATTTTTTAACAAGTTATATATATGCTCATATGGATATATCTTTATATTTGCTTCTTCTAGATATGTTCTAACTTCAGATGTTAACTTATCTTCATCTATACATAGAGATGCTTCATCTGCAGAAATTAGCATAAAAGATAGAATGACTGGGTTGTAGTCAACATCATAACCTCTAAGGTTTAGCAAATAACAAATATCTTCTGGAGATCCTAGGAAGGTATAATCACAATCTCTTTTTGCTAATTGTTCCCTAAGTCTTTCTAACCTATCGTTAATACTTTCTCCACTATAAGCCTCATCCATTATAAAAGCCTTGTTTTTTGTTAGGGCAGGTCTATCAGTCCATATTTGAGATATATAATCTACATCAGAAATGAGGATTCTAGATCCCATATTCTCGCTTAAGTTTTTATATTCTTTTACTGAAAAGTTAGACCCATCAAAGGCAATTTTTCCAAATTCACTTACATTTTCCTTCAAGAATTCTACTACTGTTGGATATCCTTCTACATTTAATTTCATAAGTTCAAACTCTGAGTTTTTTAGCTGTTTTCCAGCTTGAAGAAAATATCTAGAATCTGTCCACAAGAAAGCCTTATCCATGGTTATAACTGCAGTACCAAAAGATCCAGTAAAGCCTGATATAAACTCACGTGTTTTATAATAATCTGCCAAATATTCTGACTGGTGAGGATCTGAAGTCTCTACTATGTAGGCTTCAATTTTCCTATCTTTCATCAAAGTTCTTAACTGATTAATTCTTTCATTAATATTCATATAATCTCCTTAAATTGAAATAAAAAAAGTACAACGTATTTTTCTATATACATTATACTTTTTAAAAAGATTTTACATAATATAATTTTTTATCTACCTTTTAAATTCTTCTGCCATCTTTATTATTGAAGAAATTTCTTCTACAGTTTCCACTGTTCCTAGGTAATTTCCTTCATTATCTCTAACTGCAGCATACCTTACTAAAACAAGTTTTTCACCCATTGGAGCAAATCTTATTTCTAGATCCTTTCTACCAGCTTTAAAATCTTCTAAAAGTTTTTCTACTACTGGCAAGGCCTTGGGTGGATGGCAATTTCTTACATCTCTACCTATTATTGACCTAACTCTTTTAAATATTTGGTTAGATCCTTCTGAGAAGAATTTAACCTTATCATCCTTATCTATAAAAGTTGTCTCCATTGGCATACTATTTAACATACTAGTTAACTCTTCTATCTTAAACATACCTGATGGCAATTTTATAGCTGAATCTTGATCTATAAAATCTTCTTTTGTATCAACATCATTTTTTGGATCATTAGCTTTTTTAATATCAGAATTATTTAATAGCCAGGTATTAGCATCTGAAGTTGAAGCACCCTCAATTCCATCATTAAAGACATAGGTAAAGTCCCTGCTATCTTTTGCAATTTGAACCCATTCATAGTCTTTTATATTTTTTACTAAAAGTGGAGATAGAATGTCCTCTTCTTTTTTGATCATAGATTCTATCTCAGTGATCAAACTTACAATCTTAGCTAATATTTGATCCTTATCCAAAGACTCATCCCTTAGCTGTCTAAATAAGTCCCTAACCTCATCATCCTTGCCCCACATAACTTGGGTTGGACCTGTTATATTATTTTGTTCTAGGTATGGAAATAGTAGATTTTCTTTTCTTTCATAATGAATAGTAACTTTCTTTAAATAATTTAAACTAGCTAGGAGGTTTTTCCTATTTTCATCTGTAGGATCCTTTTTATATACTTTAACTAATGGCATAAAATCATTGTTTATATATTCTCTAAGTCCCTGATTTTCTTTTCTAAAAACAAATAATGGATGACCCATTTTACTATCTATACTATCTAGGACATGGATATCTTCTATAGATCCTTCAAAAACATCTGCATGGACATTGCACAATCTTTGAACCTCAGAGATTGGCATTCCTTCTTGAATTAGGTTTTGTTCTAGCTGACTTATTTCAAAACTACTTACATTTGAGAATTCTTTTTTAAATTCTTCTTTGACTTTTGCTTCGTCAACTCCCTTGTGCAAATCTAAAATTAGCTCTTTTAGTCTGTCTTTTTTATTCATATATCCTCCACTTATAAATTTCTATAAGTGTATTATACCCTAGTATTTCACTAGGAAAAGCAAGATTTTTATAATTGATTTTTAGGACAAAACAATTATAATAATATCACTTGTTAAAATAAGAAAATAGGGAGTGAAAAAGATGAAACTAGGAATTGTAGGCTTGCCTAATGTTGGAAAATCAACATTATTCAATGCCATTACCAAGGCGGGTGCCCTTATAGCAAACTATCCCTTTGCTACTATTGATCCAAATGTGGGCCTTGTAAATGTACCTGATAAAAGGCTAGAAGTTCTTTCTGAAATCAGTTCTAGCAAAAAAATAGTACCAGCTGTTGTTGAGTTTTATGATATTGCAGGTCTTGTTAGAGGAGCTAGCAAGGGTGAGGGTTTAGGTAATAAATTTTTATCTAATATTAGAGAAACTGATGCAATAGTTGAGGTTCTTAGATGTTTTGATGATCCAAATGTAACCCACGTAGATGGGTCAGTGGATCCTCTAAGAGATATAGAAACAATTAATTTAGAGTTGATTTTATCAGACTTGGAGTTAGTTGAAAAAGTCCTTGAAAAAAAGAAAAAAGTTGCTAGAAGTGATAAGAGTGTCCGAGATGAGGTTACTCTTTTAGAAAAAATCAAAGAAGTTTTAGAAGAAGGCAAATCAGCAAGAGTTCTTAATTTAAATGATGAAGAAAAGAAATTATTAAAGGCCTATCAACTTTTATCGACAAAGCCAATCATATATGTATGTAATGTAAATGAAGCAGATGCCCAAGATGATGGGATAAAAAACCATTATGTTAGTAAGGTAAGAGATTTTGCCAAAAGTGAAAATGCCAAGGTATCAGTTGTAAGTGCCAAAATTGAAGAAGAGATTTCAAATATAGAAGATGAAGATGAGAAAAAGGAATTTTTAGAGATGATCGGACTTAGCGAATCTGGTACAGATAAAGTTATTAGAGATAGCTATGAAACCTTAAATCTAATCTCATTTTTAACTACAGGAGAGATGGAAACTAGGGCTTGGACAATAACCAAGGGTGATAAGGCTGTTGAAGCTGCATCTAAGATCCATACTGATATAGCAAGAGGATTTATTAAGGCTGAGATAGTTTCATATGAAGATCTAGTAGAATGTAAGTCATTTGTTCACGCTAAAGAAAAAGGCCTTTTAAGAATGGAGGGCAAGGAATATATTATGTGTGATGGTGATGTTGTCAACTTTAGATTTAATGTATAGGTAATTTATGAAAAGACTTGGAAGACTAATAGTACACACCGGAAGCATGTTTTCAGGAAAGACAACCTCTCTTTGGAGAGAACTCTATAGGATGAAGATTGCAAATTACAAGGTAGCTGCCTTTAAGCCATCCATAGACAATAGAGATGATGATAAAAAAATTGTTAGCCACGATAAACTAAGTTTAGATGCATCAAAGGTTAGTGATTTAAATGAAATTTTAGCCTTTGTTAGGGAAAATGAAGTAGATGCCGTTGGAATAGATGAACTTCAATTTTTTCCAAATGCCCCAACTGAAGTTGTAGAAATATTTAATAAAATTTTAAATATGAATATATCTATAGTTGTATCAGGTCTTGATATGGACTATATGAGTAGACCTTTTGAAATAATAAAGGAGATTATGCCTATAGCAGATGAGTTAATTAAACACCATGCTATATGTGCAAGTTGTGGTGAGGATGCTTGGGTTAGTTATAGAAAATCATCTGATGAATCAAGAATTCAAATTGGTTCAAAAGAATCCTACGAACCCTTATGTAGGTCATGCTATGATAAGAAGATGAATGAAAAATCTCAAAACAAAAACCAAATAAGTTTAGAAGAATTAGACTAAAAAAGACTCTCTTGGAAAATTCCTTGAGAGCCTTTTTTAAAACCTGTATGAATCTATAAATTCTAGGTCCCTATCTTCTAGTTTATACTTACTTTGATCTGTTATTATTTCTGCTCCGTCCTTGTGGATTATTAGTTGGTGTTCAAATTGACAGCAGGTAGATCCATCTACAGTCCTAGCTGTCCAGCCATTATCGTCAACTTTCATGTGCCAGTCCCCTCTAACTATCATAGGTTCTATGGTAAAGACCATACCCTCTGTAATTCTTGGTCCACGACCAGCTTTTCCTACATGGGGAACTTGGGGATCTTCATGCATATCTTTTCCTATACCATGTCCAATGAAATCTCTAATAACTGAAAATCCATTTTCACCTTCTACATATTCTTGGATACTAGCACCGATATCGCCTATTCTATTACCAATTTTTGCAACTTCTACAGCCTTTTGTAGGGCTCTTAGGTCTGTATCAAAGAGTCTTTGATCCTCATCATCTAGCTTTCCAATGGCATATGACCAACAGGAATCTGCTAAACCACCATCTAAATTAATAACATTGTCTATAGAAACTATATCGCCTTCTTTAATAACATAATCTGAAGGGTACCCATGACAAATTTCATCATTTACAGAAATACATAGGGTATATGGGAAACCTCCATATCCAAGTTGGGCTGGGATTGCTTTTTTGTGATCTGTTATAAATTTATTAGCAAATTTGTCTAGATCAAGGGTAGTCATCCCCTCTTTTATTACTTTTTTTATAGCAAGATGAGTCTGACATAAAACCTCTGCTGCTTTTCTCATCTTTATAAAATCTTCTTCACTGTATATTCTAATCAATATAACCTCCATTAAAAAGAGCGCTCCAAGGCGCCCTTACTTACATTTTTTTACTAGCTATATAGGTATACTCACTTCCTTCTAGTTTTGGTGCTATATTCCAAGATGATCCTAGAGAAAGAGTTTTACCTAGTTGATCTATATAATACATTATTATACCAGCATCAATTAAATTTACATTGCCGCTATAATTTTTTATATAAATAGATAGTTGATCATCAACTATTAAAAATCTCCATGGTTGTGAGTTATAGGCACTTGGTGCAAATTTCGCATAGTCAAAGATATTATTTAATCCCCTTTGCTCAAGATCTTCATCACTTGCTGGATGATCAAAATCATCTATATAAACTAGCTCAGAATTTCCAATCCTATCATCATACCTATGCTCTTTTACACTCTCATCAAGTGGATATCCAACTGCTAGAAGCATACTTACATCCCCATCTTCATAATTAAAGGTAGATTCTTTTACTGAATCTTTTACATCAGCTAGGGTAATCCAGCAATTACCTAGGCCTAATTCATTTAGGCTAGTGATTAACTCTTCTAATTTATATGATGCTTTTACCAAGGTCTCTGCTTTATTATTTAGGGTATGTAAGGCAATATAAGCTGGTGCTTTTATCATGATTCCCCTATAACCTGCGATACCATCTAAGGCATTGTATACACTATCGCCATCAGTATTGATAATAAAATTTAGATCATTTCTATATTCTTGAGTAATAATTTTTTCATCTATTTCAGTTCTGATTTTCTTTAGTAAGTCTTCTCCTAGTTTGTTTAAAGTAAAGTCTCTAGTTGAAGTTCTTGATTTTAAAAAATTTTGTGTTAGCATTTATTCCCCCATTATTTTTTACTTCTTCTTATATTTTAACATATATTTACAAAAAAAAGTATGGTAAAATTGACTTATGAAACTAACTAATGAACAAATCAAAGCAATTAATCACAAAAAATCGCCTGCCTTGGTGCTTGCAGCTCCTGGAGCTGGAAAAACTACCATGCTTTTAGAAAGGATAAAAAAGCTTTCTAATATCATAGACCCTAGTCATATTCTAACCCTTACCTTCTCCAAATCCCAAGCTGTGGATATGAAGCTAAGATATGATTATAAGTCCAGTAACTTTATGACTATCCACGCCTTTTCCTATCTGGTTATAAGGGCCTATTTAAAGGAAAATAAAAAAAATCTTAGGCTATTAGAGGGTGATCATACATATAATAAATACCAACTAATTAGAGACTTATACTATAAGAAAAATAATAAACTAATAAGTAACGAAGATATAGATGAGTATTTTAGAATAACAGGTTTTATGAAAAACTCCATGAAAGATATCTCCTACCTAGAAAAATCTAACCTAAAAGATATCAAAGATATCTATGACCTATATGAAAACTTCAAAAAAGAAAACCACTATATAGATTTTGATGATATGCTTACCAAATGCCTAGAAATATTAGAAGAAGACCTATCTATCCTTAGACGAGTTAGAAGTAAATATAAGTTTGTCCAAGTTGATGAGGGTCAGGATACCTCCCTTATCCAATTTAAAATCATAGAAAAAATTATATATCCTTCAAACAATTTAATGATTGTTGCAGATGATGATCAATCTATCTACTCTTTTAGGGCAGCCTGGCCAAAATATCTTTTAGAATTTGATAAACACTATCCAAATTCAAGCTTATACACCCTAAGCATAAATCATAGATCTAGTAAAAATATAGTAGACCTATCAGCTAGGTTTATTTCTAAAAATGACTTTAGATACAATAAAAAAATTTCTAGTTCTAAGAGATATGATGGTAATATCAAGATAATAAAGTCAGACTCAATTTATGATAGCTACTCTTATATAAAAAAGAACTTAGATCCTAACAAGAAAAATGCTATCTTATTTAGAAATAATATCCATAGTCTAAATATTATATCTTTTTTAATGAGAGATGACCTAGATTTTTCCCTAAGATTAAATAGTTTTGATTTTTTTAGTTCAAAAATTAGTAAGGATATATTTGATATAATTAAATTTGCTGATGATTTTAATGATATAGAGACCTTCTTAAACATCTATTATA
>JAPJPH010000047.1 GCA_030825745.1 Anaerococcus sp. | reverse complement strand
AGTAGGATATAAGTAGGAGGAAGTATGAACTTTTTAGAAAATATTATAAATTCTTTGATGCTTATCAGAGTAACAGACATTATAGATATAGCTATCATTTCATTTGTCATTTATAAATTATTTTCTCTACTTAGAAATACTAGGGCAGAGCAGGTATTAAAGGGACTTATTTTTGTTTTAATTTTTGCATCTATTGCTGATATTTTAAATCTAAATACCTTATCTTGGGTTATGAACCAATTTTTAACAGTATCCTTAGTATTTATTATAGTGGTATTTCAACCAGAGCTTAGGTCGGCCTTGGAGAAACTAGGTAGGGGAAGGTCTTTATTTTCAGGAGAGAAAATCCAAAGAGATGAGAAAAGCATAAATGAGATAGTTTCAGCTATGAGCTCCCTATCCAGGCAAAAAATAGGATCCCTTGTAGTAATTGAAAGAGAAGTGGGCCTATCTGATATTATAGAAAGTGGTACAAGGCTTGATAGTGACATATCTAGCGAATTACTTATAAATATATTTATCCCTAACACCCCCCTCCATGATGGGGCAGTCATAGTTAGGAAAAATGCAATAGCAGCTGCAGCTTGCTATCTACCACTATCAACATCAAATACAATTTCTAAAGAACTAGGAACTAGACATAGGGCAGCTATTGGAATAAGTGAAAAAAGTGATTGTTTAGTAATTGTAGTCTCAGAAGAAACCGGAAATATTTCAGTAGCAGAAAATGGGAAGATAAATAGATACTTTGATGAAGAATCTTTAAAAATAAGACTTAAAAAAGACTTATTAGATAATCAAAAGCCAATAGAAGAGGTAGGTAATAAAGATGAAAAAGAAAGGTGATCTTCGACTTATAATATTATCAGTTTTACTTGCTATCTTAATGTGGGCTTATGTACTAACATCAACAAACCCTACAATAAGTAAGACATATAGAAATATACCAATTACTATAAGAAACCAGGATAAATTAGAAAATGGCGGTCATACAATAATTGGTTTAGATGAAGTAAACAGTGTAAGTGTAAAATTAGAAGGTTCAAGGGATAAAATCTTAAATATAAAGGAAAATGATATATACGCAACCTTAGATGTGGGAGAACTAAAAGAGGGGATTCAAGCTGTAAATATAGAAATAACTGCTCCAAATTCTGTAAATATAAGCCAAGTTGAACCTAGTGAAGTAAATTTAAATGTTCAAAAAGTTATAGAGAAACAATTGCCAGTAAATGTTGTTATAGCTGATAATTTAAAAGATGGGAAAAATGTCGAAATAAATGAACTATCACCAGATAAAATAACAATAAAGGGTCCTATTAACCAAGTTAGCAAGGTAGATAGGATAGAGGCGAAAATAGATGATCCTAAATACCTAGATGGCAAAATGCACAATGTTCCGATAACTATTGTAGATAAAGATGGGAAAAATGTTGAAGACTTATCTAAATCTAACGATGACATCAATGTTTCATTTACTGTAACAGAAACTAAAACAGTATATATAAACATAAACCTAATAGGCAAGCTAGATAAAGACTATGAGCTAGTTTCAAGCTCTGTCAACCCAGATGCAGTTGTATTAAAAGCCAACGGTCAAATTCTAAAAGGTATAGATGAAATAAATACTTATCCAATAAATATCTCTTCATTAAGGTCAAATAGGACTGGAGAAATCAAATTAGACCTTCCAGAGGGTGTAGAATTATATGATGGAGAAAATCCAGTAAATTACAGAATAGAAGTAAGAAGAAAAAATGTCAACACAGCTAATTGATCATTGTAGAGAAAATATAATAAGTAGACTTATCTTAAATGGTTATAAAGCCTATATAGTAGGAGGAGCTGTTAGGGACTACTACCTAGGTAGAGAGATTTCTGATATAGATATAGCAACTTCAGCTAGAGCTGATCAGATAAAGGAAGTTTTTAAAGATAAAAAACTTATTGAATTTGGATCTAAATTTGGAACAATCAAGGTTATAGCTGATGGTATTTCCTATGAAATAACTACCTTTAGGCAAGAGAGTAACTATAAGGATAGCAGACATCCATCAGATATAGTATTTAAAAAAAATATAGAAGATGACCTAAAAAGAAGGGACTTTACCATAAATGCCATGGCCATGGATATAGATGGAAATATAATAGATCCCTTTGATGGGCGTAATGACCTAGATAGGAAAATACTAAAAGCAGTTGGAAATCCAGATCTTAGAATAAAAGAAGACCTACTTAGGAGCCTTAGGGCAGTAAGGTTTATGGCTAGGTTAGATTTGACTATAGAAGAAAATCTAAAAAAGGCTATAAAAGAAAATGCTTCAAATATAGCAAATTTATCCAAAGAAAGACTTCAAAGTGAAATATCTAAGATAATTTTAGAAGATAAGCCATCAAAAGGAATTTCTATGCTAGAAGATCTGGGTTTATTAGAAAAAATTATGCCTGCTATAAGCAAGATGGTAGGCTTTGACCAACATTCTAGTTTTCACAAATATGACTTATTTTTTCATAGTATGAAAGCTTTAGATAATACCGAACCTGACTTAAGTTTAAGGTTAGCAGCCCTTTATCATGATTGTGGAAAAATCGAAACATTTTTTCTAGATGAAAGAGGGGAGGGGAGATTTTTTAATCACCAAAAAGTTTCAGAGTACCTAATGAGAGAGGAATTAAATGAGCTAAGATATCCTAAAAAACTAATAGATGAGATATCAAATCTTATCTTAAGACATATGGATTGTTCAAATACCTATAGTAAAAAGAGTATTAGAAAATTAGTAAGAAGACTTTCAGAAGATATGACAAGAAAGCTTTTAAAACTTCAAAAGGCAGATATCCAAGCCCTTCCATCAGATGATATATCAAATATAATAAATGGAGAAATACTACTTAATGAAGTTATGGCAGATGATATACCAAAAAAAAGAAGTGATCTAGCCATAAATGGCAATGACCTTAAAAAATTAGGCTATAAAGAAGGAAAGATAATAGGAGATACTTTAGATTTAGTTGAAAAATTAATTTTAGAAGAGAAATTATCAAATGAAAAAAGTGAAATAATTAAATTTCTTAGGCTAAAGCTTGATAAGCTTGATAGCAAAGAGTATAAGTAGTATATTATTTCAATGAGTAGCAACACCACCAGGAGGAAAAGATGACAGAATTAAAATCACACGAAGAAAACATCGCGAAATTTGAATTTGATGTAAATTATGACGAATTTAAAAAAGCAGTTGATACAGTTTATAAGAGAAATAAAAAAAGATATAGAATAGATGGATTTAGAGCAGGTCATGTACCTAAAAATGTTCTAGAAAGATTATATGGAAAAGAAATATTCTATGATGAAGCTATCAAAATAGTATTCCCAAAACCATATGAAGAAGCTATAAAAGAACTTAACTTAGAAACAATTGATCAACCATCAGTTGACCTAGATGATATCGAAGAAGGTAAGGATATCAGATTTAAAGTAGAAGTAGAAACTAAACCACATCCAGAACTTGGAGATTATTCTAAACTAATAGTAGAAGAAGTTCCTACTGAAGTAACTGATGAAGATATTGAAAATGAATTAAAAAGACAACAAAGTGAAAATGCTAGAATCATTCCAGTAGAAGATGAAGCTAAAATGGGCGATACAGTAAATATAGACTTTGATGGTTACCTAGATGGAGAAAGATTTGAAGGCGGAAAAGCTAGTGATTATGAACTAGAACTAGGATCTAATACCTTTATTGAAGGATTTGAATCTCAAGTTGTAGGTCATAAAAAAGGCGATAAATTCGAAGTAAATGTAACTTTCCCACAAGATTACCAAGCAAAAGAATTCCAAGGTAAAGATGCTAAATTTGAAGTAGAGATCAACTCAATTCAAAGAAAAGAACTACCAGAATTAGACGATGAATTTGCTAAAGACATCTCAGAATTTGATAGCCTAGATGAGCTAAAAGCTGATTTAAAAACTAAACTTGCTAGTGATAAAGAAGAAAATGCTAAGGCAATGATCCAAAACCAAGCTATTGAAGCGCTAGTAAACAAAAGTGAAGTGAGCGCTCCAAAAGCCCTAGTTGACCAAGAAATCGACTATGAACTTCAAAATCTAGATCAAAGACTCCAACAAATGGGTATTAACCTAAGCCAATATATAGAAATGACACAAATGGATATCAACTCAATCCGTGACCAATATAGGGCTCAAGCAGAAGCTAAGGTTAAGGCTAATCTAGTAATAGATGAAGTAGCTCTAAAAGAAAATATAGAAGTTAGCGAAGAAGAAAAAGAAGCTGAAGTAAATGATGCAGCTAAAAACTACGGGGTTGAGGATGTGGAACAATTTAAAGAAATATTTGCTAAAAATGTTTCAGATAAAACTCTAGAAGAAAATATCAAAAGAAGAAAAGCAGTAGAAATTCTAGTTAAAAACGCAGAAGTACTTCCTCACGAAAAATATCATGAAGCAGTAGGAGATCACAACTACGATCATGATCATAACCATGATGAACAAGAGAAAGAATCTAGCGAAGAAGAATAAATCCTGCTCCGTAAAAATAAATTATAGGAGATATAATGAATATAAAAAATTATTTGGTACCAACAGTTATTGAGCAATCTAGTAGGGGTGAGCGTGCATATGATATCTACTCCAGACTTTTAAAAGATAGGATAATTTTTCTATCTGGAGAAGTTAGGGATGAAATATCAGATATAATCATAGCCCAACTTCTATTTTTAGAAAGTGAAGATCCAGAAAAAGACATCCAGTTTTATATAAACTCTCCAGGTGGAGTTGTAACAAGTGGACTTGCCATCTATGACACCATGAATTATATAAAACCTGATGTTTCTACAATTTGTATAGGACAAGCAGCCTCAATGGCAGCAGTTTTATTATCATCAGGAGCCAAGGGTAAGAGATATTCACTACCTAGCTCTAATATAATGATCCACCAACCATCTGGTGGTGCTCAAGGACAAGCTAGTGATATAGTTATCCAAGCTGAGCAAATCATAAAAATAAAACAAAGACTAAATAATATTTTAGCAACAAATACAGGTCAATCTTTAAAGAAGATTGAAAAAGATACAGATAGAGACTTTGCTATGAGTGCTAAAGAAGCTTTAGATTATGGTCTAATTGATAAGGTAATCGAAAGTAAGTAAATTAAATGGCAGATAATAAACAAAAAGAAGTCAGATGCTCCTTCTGTGGCAAGGATGCAACACAAGTTAAAAGAATAATAGCAGGACCAGATGCTTATATATGTAATGAGTGTGTTGATTTATGCTCTGAGATTATAAAGCAGGAAAATTTAGAATCTAAGGGGTTTTCTAAGGATGTAGAACTATCTACCCCAAAACAGATCAAAGAATTTTTAGATTCCTATGTAATAGGCCAAGATGATGCTAAAAAAACTTTGTCAGTTGCAGTATATAACCATTATAAAAGAATCAATAGCAACGAAAGTAAAGAAGATGTAGAATTACAAAAATCTAATATACTAATGCTAGGGCCAACAGGATCTGGAAAGACTCTCCTAGCCCAAACCTTAGCTAAAAAGCTAAATGTTCCTTTTGCTATAGCAGATGCAACAAGTTTAACAGAAGCTGGGTATGTAGGTGAGGATGTAGAAAATATAGTCTTAAAACTAGTACAAGCTGCTGATTATGATATAGACTTAGCCCAAAGAGGAATAATCTATGTTGATGAGATAGATAAAATCACTAGAAAAAGTGAAAATCCATCCATAACAAGAGATGTATCTGGTGAGGGTGTCCAACAAGCCCTTCTAAAATTAATAGAGGGAACAGTTGCTAATGTACCTCCCCAAGGTGGAAGAAAACACCCTAGCCAAGAATATATCCAAGTAGATACTACTAATATCCTATTTATAATGGGTGGTGCCTTTGATGGAATAGATACCATCATAAACTCTAGGATCGAAGAAAAAAGTATAGGTTTTGGTGCCAGTCTAAAGAAAAATGATAGAGCAAACCTTAAGGATGTAAACACCCAAGACCTCTTAAAATTCGGGCTAATCCCTGAATTTATAGGAAGGGTTCCAATCATAGTAAGCCTAGATTCTTTAGATGAAGATGCCCTAGTTAGAATATTAAAGGAACCAAAAAATTCTTTTGTAAAACAATATCAAAAGTTGTTTAAATTAGATAATGTTAATCTAATATTTGAAGATAAAGCCATCCATAAAATTGCCCAAAAAGCTATAAAGCATAAAACAGGTGCTAGAGGACTTAGGAGTATAATGGAAGAGCTTTTACTAGATGTGATGTATGAAATTCCATCTATAAATGACCTAAAAGAAGTAGTAGTAACAGAAGAATCTATAGATGATCATTCAAAATTAATCTATAAAAAAAGATAAAAGATTTTTAAAAAGGAATGCTTGTCATTCCTTTTTATTTGTGAGGTAGAAATGACAGAAGTTTACAAAATAAGCAAAAAAGAATATCCCCTAGTACCTTTAAGAGGATATTGGCCTATGCCAAGCACTCTCTTAAGCTTTGATATACAAAGAAATATATCAAGGTCAGCCCTTGAAGTGGCTAAGGGAGAGAATACAAATTTGGTATTGGTTAATCAAAAGGATGTATTTAATGAGAGTCCTTCAAAAGATGAGCTTTATGATTATGGAATAGTTGTTTCTATAAAAGATACTTATGATCTACCAAATTCTCAAACTAGGGTATTTGTAAGCCCCCTAGCCATAGGTAAAATTGAAAAGATAAAGGTTGTTGATGGGTATTTTAAGGCCAAAGTAACTGAGTATACCTATGATGAACAATTAGAAGAAGATACTGATGAACTAACAGCCTTAAAGAAGATGGTAGTTGAAGGATTTAAAAATTATGCCAAACTTGACCCTAATATAATGGAAGAAGTTAGCTATGGCCTTATGGAAATTACAAACTACCATACGATCATAGATCTAATAACTTACCACCTTGATTTAAGCCAAGAAGAAAATTATTCTATCTTAAAAACCCTAGATACCAAAGAAAGACTAGCCCTTGTTCATAACCTCCTAAAAAAGGAAATTGAATTAAAAAATCTTTCTCTAGAAATTGACAAAAAGGTTCAAACTAATATAGATAAAAGTCAAAAAGATTATTACCTAAAAGAA
>JAPJPH010000046.1:5731-7181 GCA_030825745.1 Anaerococcus sp. | reverse complement strand
GTTTATCTATTTTTTTATATGTTTTATTTATTATAGTATCAACTATTTTATCTAAACTTTCTTCTCTTTTTTTATAGCCTAGGTAATTTTTCCCAAGTTTTTCTATGCTGTCTTTATAGTACCTATCGTCAAAGCCATCTTTTACATTTTCTATATAAAAACAGTCTTCAGCTATAGATTCTGGTATATTATTTTGATCTATTATATATATAGATTCTTTTTCATCAATTAAAGATAAATCTAGGCTATCTATAATGAGATAGTCATAGTCTATATCTTTAAGTAACCTTTCAATATCAGATTTCTTTATTTCGATTTTATTTTTTAGGTAAGGAGCTATCGCAAAATCCAAATTTTTTTCTTGATTTATGATTACCCTATCTAAGCTAGCTTCCTCTAAGAAATAATCTGCAATATCATATGTTATAATTCCATCTTTTGATAATTTTTCCTCTAGGTTTTCATTTGTCCTTACACTTTGGAAGATAAGTACTGATCCTATATCTTTAAGTTTATCAGCTAGAGCAATTAATAACTCTAGCCTATATTTTTCATTATCTGAATTAATAACATATATTTTCATTTTATAATCCTTCATTTTCTACATCTTGATTTATATCAATTTGGTTTTCATTACTCTCATTATCTTCTGTAGTTTTAATATCTGTATCATCCATAGAATTAGTGGTTGCACTTCCCTCATTTTCAGGTTTTTCAGTCTTATTTTCTTCCCAATTTGTTCCAAATTCTGCAGTATTTAGGTCTTCTTTTGTTACATCATCATTAGATATATTAACATTAAGGTCAAAGTATTTACCGACTATATCTCTCATTATAGGTGATGCATTGTAGGAGCTAGAACCTTGGGTTAGTACTATACTTACAGCTATTTGTGGGTCATCATATGGAGCAAATCCAACCATCCATGCATATGATGAGTAGTCTGAACCATCATCATTTTTACCCTCTACTTCTGCTGTACCAGTTTTTACTCCTATATCTAAAGGAAGTTTATTTAAGATTGAGTTATTTTGCGCTACCAGTAAGGCACCATATTTAATGTCTTCTAGGTATTTATCATTTTTTAGGTTGATTTTTTGATTTTCTACTACATTTTTAAATAAGGTTTCATTTGATTCATGGTTTTTGATACTATCTATTAGTGTATACTTGTTTAGGTAACCCCCATTAGCTATTGTAGATATTACTCTGTTCATCTGTATAGGCGTGTAGGAGTTTTGTCCTTGGCCTATTACTATATTTAGCATGTCAGTGATATCCCAACTAGCCTGGTTTAGGTATGTGAACTTGATGGTATCAGCTAAACCTGCAATCTGTCCTTCATATTGGCTTATAGGATCATATCCTCTTTCATCAAGGAAGTCTATTATATCCACTCTTCCCCAATCGCCTGGTTTATCAGCAAATGCCACTATATCATCTATATCTT
>JAPJPH010000046.1:0-5721 GCA_030825745.1 Anaerococcus sp. | reverse complement strand
AAGTTGTTTTCCAAGTACTTTTTTAGCATTGTTTTAGTTACTTCAACTTTTTTGCTTACACTTGGTATATTACCTGTTGCCTCACTTGGTATGTTAATTTCTATACCTGTTTTCTCACCCAGACCAAGTTTTTCGGCAGTTGCTCTTATATCATTTAGCTCTAATTTTACCCCTAGGGTGTCTCCATCTTCAGGATTTTCTCCTAGTGCTAGAGTATAGAAATAGTAGTTACATGAATCTCTAATAGCCCCATATAAGTTTTCTTCTCCATTGGTAGAGCCTGTTTCTGACCATATTAGACAAGAAAATCTTCTATTTCCTATGTCCAAAAATCCATGACAATAATTTGTTGCCAGTGGGTCTAAGCCTTTTTCTAGGGCAGCTAATGATGATACCAGTTTAAATGTTGATCCTGGCATAACTGCAGTTTGGGTTGCTATATTTAACATAGGTCTAGGTACAAGAGGACCTGATCCCTCATCGACCTGTAAATTTTCCCAATCTGATGAAGATATACCTGTAGAAAATATATTTGGATCATAATCTGGTAGAGATGCCATGGCTAGGACCTCTCCAGTTTTTACATCAGATACTACTACAGCCCCACTTTGGGCATGTTTTGTTGGTTGATATGGGGTAAAGGATCCGTAGTCTGACTCGTAGTTTTCTCCAGTACTAATTGACTTTAATACACCCCTAAGTGATTGTTCAGCTTGTTTTTGTAGGTCTAAATCTATAGATAGGTATAAGTCATCACCCGGTTCTGATGTAGTTTGTGAAATAGTTGATTTTCTATTACCATTAGAATCTACAGTAACTAGGCTCCTACCATTTTTACCCTTTAAGTTATCTTCATAGCTTTCCTCTATACCAGTTTTTCCTATGATTTCATCTCTCAGGTAACCTCTTTCATTTACATACTTATCAACTTCATTTTCTGTTGCAATAGGACCCATATATCCCAAAATATGACTAGCTACATACCTGTTTGGATAATTTCTTATAGGTATAGTTTCAACCACTATACCAGCATCTTGGTCTATCTTTTCTTTTATCTTTAATACAGTAGATTCATCTATATTATAAACTACATTTATAGGTCTATATCCATAGTTACCTTGTTTATTTAAGATGTTTTCTATTGTTAATATACCAACAGCCTCAAATTTGTTATGACCTTGTAAGTTGTTAACTTTTTTTAGATAAGCAAAAATTTTCTCAGGATCTTTTTCTTTTTTTAATAATTTTACTATATCATCTGTTGGATTGACCTTATCTTTTTGTGCATAATAGGTATAAAAGTCTACCTTATCTTTGCTAAAGGTATATTCCCAGTTTTTATAATCCTCATCTGTTATATCTATTGATGGGTATATATTGGCAGCTGTATTTGAATTTTGAGCCATATATTTTACATCTTCTGATAATATAAGAGGTTTTAAAAGTCCGTTTTCATCTGCTAGTTTTGCAAGTTCTTCTATAGGTTGGCCCGCTTGTGGATTTTTAAAGCTAACATCAACTGAATAAGTATTTTTATCATCTTGGCTTTCAGTTATAACCTCAGTTTCAAAGTTGGCATATATGCCTTTATTTTCAAGCTTTTCTATTAGGATATCAGCAGGTATTATATACTGGCCATCATCTCCAACACTTGCTTTTTTTAAGACATCCTCTATTGTAGAGTTTTTTACTATCTCATAAAAATCATCACTAGCTTTACTTTCAAAGGTTATATTAGGATAAACCTTATGAAGTCTAGCCTTTTTTTCTGTATAGGATTCATCTGCTTTTATTGCATAATCCTTTATTATTAAATCACCAACAAGCCCATTTTCTTCTAATAAGTCATAGGCAAGTTTCCTAGCGTGAGAATTTTGAAGTATAGATTGGATTACTGATCTATCATCTCCAATTGCCCTATATATTACATCTAATGGGTCATCATCTACACTTGCAGATATAGACTTTAATTTGTTAGGGGCGTTTTTCTTAAAACTAACTTCTAATTCTCCATCTTTTTGACCTACTTGGGCTGGTATGTCTATCCCCCTCTTTTTTAGGGCAAGTAGGGCTGTATTTAAAGTTTCATATCTAATATTTTCATTGACATAAGTGCTTGTGATAAAGTCAAATATTAGATTATTATCTATGATTAGGTCTGTTACCTTATCTAGAGGCATATCGCTTTCTTTGAAATAATCATCTATATTCTTATATTGAAATGAGTTTAGCCTAATATTAAAATCTTCTGTGTAATTTACTCCATCTTCTTCTAGGATATCTACTAAATTAGAAATATTTCTAATTTTTTTATCAGTTTTTAAATTACTTAATTGATCTTTGTATAATTGAATTGCAAATGATGGAGAGCTTGTTGCAAGTATTTTGCCATTTCTATCATAAATATTTCCCCTACTTGCAATTTCATCTACCTCTTTGACTTTCCTATTATCAGATAGGTCTCTATAATAATCCCCTTGAACCATCATAACATTAAAGAGCCTTATAGCAATAGCCAAGAAGGCTAGTACTACTATAATTTGTATAAATATTAACCTATTTTCTTTTCTTTTTCTCAAAAGTTATCTCCCCCATTATATCCTATAAGTAGGAACATACATTATTTTTCTAATAATTTTATTATAGATTAGGTATATAATAGCATTTAAAAATGCTTCTATTAGTAACGCTACAGGAAAATATCCACCTAAATCAGTTGTAGGATTTCCCAAGATATAATATATTCCAGTTACCAAGACAAAGTTAAATATACTAAATCCAAAGCTTAGTATAAAGCCGCTTTTTTTATCCTTACCTACTTTAAAGGACTCATTACTTATTATATATGACATCAAATAATATGATAGGGCTCTTATTCCAATGAATGATGTCAATAGAAAATCCTCAATAAGCCCAACAATTAAAGCTGAGTAATTACTTGTTTTTCCCCTTAAAATTTGTGATAGTGAAACTATAGCGGGGATAAGAATATTTATATTTGCATTAAATATACTTATTTTTGAGAATATTGAAGTCTGTAAAATAAAAGATACTAAAAGTAGTAAAAATGTTTTAAACTTATTCATTTTCTTCTCCTTCATAATCTTCATTGTCTATAACTTCATCTACATCATAATCACTAGTCTTTTTTAGCACCAAAACCCTATATATATGTGAAAAATCAACTGGGGATTTTAAAGCTAAATTTTTTCTAAGTGAATCTCTACTCATTGTTACATTACTTACAGTACCTATATAGATTCCGTATGGATAGACTCCACCTAAACCACTTGTTAGTAGGACATCTGTATTATCTACTTCACTATCTACATTTAGCATATATCCTTGTATGGTATTTTTAGTAAAGGTATCTATGACACCGTAATCACCACTTTTTGAGTTGATAAAAGATACATCATTAGAAGTAGAGTTTATTGTCTCTACCCTTGAAGTTGTTTCATAAACTTCAGTTACTTTTCCTACTAATCCTGTATAATAAGTGCTATCATCAATAGCTTGTAATATAATGTCATTTACTTCAATTCCATCTTTTTTCCCTTTATCTATAGTAAAGTTTGCAGTCATTGAGTTAGTATCAGTATTTACAACCTTTGCTTTTAGATAATCATTTGATGAATTTTCCAAAGCTTCTTTCTCACTTTCTAAAAAGTCAGACTTGGCTATAATAGAGCTTAATCTTGCATTTTCTATCTCCAAAGCCTTATTATCTTCTTCAAGTTTTTGGACTGCTGCCCTAGTTTCTTTAGATCCTAGAGATTTTTCTACTTGTTCTATTATTTCAGAACTAACAGAGTAAGTAAATTTTTCTATGGGAGAAAATATAGTGTTTGCTATATTTGAACCCGTCTTATTAATATTAGAACTAAAGGATGATATTATAATTAAGGCTATTAGTAATACAACTGTAATAAAAAAGTCTTTATTGTTTTTCTTTTTTCTTCTGTATGCCATAAATTACCTACTTACGATATTTGTCATATCTACTTAAATCTTCAAGTATAATACCAGCCCCTCTTATTGCATCTGTAAGAGGATCTTCGCTTTGTATTATATTTAAATTTGTCTTATTTTTAATAGCATCTGACATTCCCTTTAACTTTGATACACCACCTGTTAAGGCTATACCTTTTTTCTTTATGTCTGAAGTAAGCTCTGGCGGGCATTTTTCAAGTACCTCATAGATCATGTCTATAATCATATCAGAATATGGCAGTATACAATCAATTAGGTCAGATGATTTTAAGGTTATACTCTTAGGTTTAGCACTAAGTATATCTTTTCCATCTATACTAAGTGAGTTATCTTTATCTTTAACCCTTAGTGATGCTAGCTCATTTTTTATATATTCAGCTGTATTTTCTCCAACTTCTAATGAGTGATTTTCCTTTAGGTAATCAATTATAAGTTGGTCTATATAATCCCCACCCTTGTTTACACTTTTATATGCTATTACTGAATTTAAGGCTATTACAGATACTTCACTAACACCTGCACCAAGGTTTAACAGAAGTATTCCAGATGATTTATCAGCATCTAAACCCATACCATAGGCACTAGCTAAGGATTGGTCTATTAAAATTATATCTCTACTACCTGCATGTAATGCTGCATCTTCTATGGCCCTAGCTTGGATATCTGTTATTGAAAGCGAGGTTGTTATAATAGATTTTGCCTGAAGGACGCTCATACCCTCATTTACCTTTTTAAAAAAATAATTTAATAAGGCCTCTGTTAAGTTGAAATTTGTTATAGCTCCATTTACAACAGGCTTTACTACTTGAAAACTTTGGTTGGTTTTACCAATCATTTCCTTTGCCTCATCTCCTACAGCTAAAACCTTGCTACTATTATCGTCTAAGACTATAACGCTTGGTTCATTTGCAATTATTCCCTCATTTTTTTTATATACCAATATGTTGCTACTTCCCAGATCTATTGCAAAATCTGTAGCCAAAAATCTAAATTTCATTACCTATCTCCCTCACATCTTTGCTTCTTTTTTAAAACTATAATAGGAATCATTTCCTATAATTAAATGGTCAAGGACCTTTATATCTAAAAGTTTGCCACATTCAACTAGTCTATTTGTAATAATAAAATCTTCTTTTGATGGAGTTGGATTTCCACTTGGGTGATTATGTATTATTATAATTGAACTGGCTGATTTTTTAATTGCTGGTCTAAAAACTTCCCTTGGATTTACTATTGTTGATGTCAAATCCCCTATAGAAATTTCTTCTGTAGCTATTATATCATTTTTACTATTTAAAAAAATAGTATAAAAATGTTCTTTCTTTCTAAACTCTAAATTATCCCTTACATATTTATAGGCATCTTCACTAGATGATATTGTTTTTATTTTTTTATAAACTACTTTTTTACTTAGTCTTTTTCCTAGCTGGATACTTGCTACTATCTTACTAGCCTTGGCTAATTTTATACCATTTATTCTATTAAGTTCATAAACATCAACCTCTAATAACTCTTCTGGAGTAAATGAATCTAATATTTGTCTAGCTAATTCTAGGGCATTAACATTTTTAGTCCCTGTAGATAAAATTATTGCCAATAATTCCTCATCGCTTAATTTATCTTTTCCAAGTTTAGCAAGTTTTTCTCTAGGCCTATCTTCTAAATCAATATCTTTAATTGTCTTTACCATTATTAATTTCCTTTAAACCAATTTTTTTCATATGTTTT
>JAPJPH010000045.1 GCA_030825745.1 Anaerococcus sp. | reverse complement strand
TTTTCAATATTTTTCAAGGATGATCATATTATAGAGCATGGTATACTAATATCTAGATTTTTAACTTTAATTGTTTTATTACAAATATCCCAAGTTATATATGGAGGCTGTTTAAGGGCAGCAGGAGATGTTAAATATACCCTAATGGTTGCTATAGTCTCAGTTACCTTTATTAGATCTATTGTGACCTTACTTACAGTAAATATCCTACATTTAGGGCTAGCTGGTATATGGATTGGTATCCTATCTGATCAGGCATCCAGGTATATTAGCCTAAAATATAGGTTTGACCAGGGTAATTGGGTTGATAAAAAAATATAATATGTAAAGAAAAAAACTACAAGATATATATCTTGTAGTTTTTTTTAATTGGCTTGGAGTAACTTTACTGTAGAAGTTAATATGTCAGAGTAGGTATAAGATATTGTTCTTTCTACATCAAACTCATTATTAACCTTTACTGTAAAGACACTAGGGAAGGCATTAACTATGATTCCTGTCTTAGTTTTAATCCTTTTTCTTCCCATATCGGCCTTGAGAACAACTTCCTTACCCACATTACTCTTTACTTCTGCTCTAATGTCATCAACTGATTTATGTGCCATTTAATCATCCTCTCATTCAATTATGGTAACTATTATACTTGCCATAGTTTGTAAAGTCAAGAAAACAATTAATTATACACTCTTATCAGCTAGTGTCAACATTTTTTTATATATTTTTGTAAAAGGCCTTATAACCCTTGTAGGCTTCGTATAAGTCTGCCTTTGAAACTAGTTCTACTGGAGCATGCATAGATAACATAGGCACCCCACAATCAACTACACTCATTCCATATTCAGCTAAGATGTAGGCGATAGTTCCGCCACCACCTTGGTCTATTTTTCCAAGCTCTCCTGTTTGATATATTACACCTTCCTTATCAAAGGCTGATCTTAACTCTTGTAGATATTCGCTATCAGCATCATTAGATCCTCCCTTACCACGAGAGCCAGTGTATTTGCTAATAGTTAGTCCATGACCTAGTTTAGCTGTATTTAACTCTTCTGTTGCTTCTAGAAAGTTTGCATCTTCTGCAGCAACTACATCTGCAGATAAAACCTTAGAATTTTTAAGGGCTCTTTTAAAGCTAACTAGCTTAACTTCTTTTTCTAAGTTCATTAGCTCAAGAAGAGTATTTTCAAAAAATTGGCTAGTCATTCCTGTTGCACCAACTGATCCGATTTCTTCCTTATCTACGAATAAACCAACTGCTGTTTTTTCTGGATTTTCTACCTCTAAGATCGCTTTAAGTGATGAATATGCACATACCCTATCATCATGACCATGGGCTGCTATCATCGACCTATCAAAACCAACTTCTCTAGCAAGACCTGCAGGTACAACTTCAAATTCTGCTGTTATAAAATCTTCTTCTTCGATATTATATTTTTCTTTTAAGATTTTTAGAACATTCTCTTTTATTGGGTTATCATCAGTATTTTCTAGAGGAATTGATCCAACCATAATATTTAGTTGTTCACCCTCTATAACATCAGCTGCCTTTTTATTTTGTAGGTCCTTTGATAGGTGAATTAAAAGCTCTGATATATAAAATACTGGATCATCTTTCGCATCACCTATGCTTATTTCGATTTTTTCTCCATCTTTATTAAAGATAACACCATGTAGGGCTAAAGGAGTGTTGGTCCAGTGGTATTTTTTTACTCCCCCATAATAATGGGTTTTCATATATGCCACATGGGATTTTTCATATAAGGGAACAGCCTTTAGGTCTAACCTAGGTGAGTCTAGGTGACTGCCTATTATGTTGGCACCATTTTCTAAAGGTTCACTTCCTATGATAAATAGGGCTACTGCTTTATTTCTATTTACTGCATATACCTTATCTCCCTTTTTTACAGATCCTTCTTTTATAACATTTTCTATATTTTTGAAGCCTTTTTCTTCAGCTCTTCTTATAACCTCTTTTGTAGCAAGTCTTTCTGTTTTTGCCTTATCAAGAAAGTCCATATAATCTTTTGATAGAGTCTCTAGGGCATTTCTTTCTCCTTGGTCAATATTTAACCAAACATTTTTTCTTTTATAGCTCATCTTTCATCAACTCCCAAATATTTTTAGTATAAGTTACAGGATCACTAATTTCAAGACCTTCTAAAAGCCTTGCTTGGTCTAGTAAAAGATTTGATATAATTTTTACTTTTTTACTATCATTCTCATAGGCATCATTTAAAATCTTGTAAGCCTTAGAATTTTTGTTTATTTCTAGGACTTTTTCTGCCTTGATACCCATAGCTTGTGGTTGATTTTTTAGGGTCTTTTCCATCTCTATGGAGACATCTCCCCTTTGTTTAATGATAGATGGTACATCCATATCATTTTCTACCAATTTAACATCTACCACATCATCTGGCATGTTCTCTTTAATTAGACTAATAAGCTCTTTACTATCTTCACTTTCTTCAACATCTTGATCATCTTCTTGGATAATGGATTTGAAGTTTATAGATTTATAATCTTTTAACATCTTTATTAGGAATTCATCTAACTTTTCGTCTAATAATAGGACATCAGTATTTTTATCAATCATTTTTAGGGCTGGTTGATTTTTAATCTTATCTAAAGACTCACCTGTTGCATAAAGGATATTTTCATCAGTTGATTTCATATTCTCTTTATACTCAGCTAGGCTTATAAGTTTATCTTCATTTCTTGAATTAAATAAAAGTAAGTCTTCTAATTGGTCTTTATTTGCGCCAAATGACTCATAAATACTAACCTTTAGGCTATTACCAAATTCTTTGAAAAATTCTTGGTATTTGTCCCTATCATTTTTCATTAGATCTTTTAGGTGGTTTTTGATCTTATTATTAACCTGTTTGCTAATAAGTTTGACTTGCCTATCTTGTTGAAGGATCTCTCTAGATATATTAAGGCTTAGATCATCACTATCGACAACTCCCTTTACAAATGAAAAAGCATCATCTAGAAGATCTTCAGACCTATCCATTATTTTTACACCATGAGAATATAGCTCTAGACCCTTTTTATAATCCTTGGAGTAAAAGTCAAATGGAGCCTTTTTAGGTATATATAAGATAGCCTTAAATGATACTAAGCCCTCTGCATTAAAGTGGATATGACTTAGGGGGCTATCAAATCCATAGTGACTCTCCCTATAGAAGTTTTCATAGTCCTCATCTGTAAGGTCTTTTTTATTCTTCTTCCAAATAGGTTCGTTGGAGTTTAAAATGCTATAGTCTTTGTAATCTTCATATTTTGGATCATCTTCTGTAGAATCTTCAGTTTGTCTAGTCTTTGTAATAAGCATTTTTATCGGATATCTAATATAATTTGAATATTTGCCTACTAACATCCTTAAGGTATTTTGATCAAGATAACTATCATAGTCATTATCTTCAGTATTTTCCTTTAGATAAAGGATGATCTCAGTACCTTGGTCTTTTTTATCACTTTTTCTAATTTCAAATCCATCTGCATTTTCACTTTCCCATTCAAAGGAATCATCGGATCCATACTTTTTACTTTTTACAATAATTTTCTCAGCAACCATAAAGGCTGAGTAAAAACCTACACCAAATTGACCAATTAGATCTTTAATATCAGAATCCTCTACACTTTTTTTAAAGGCTTCTGTACCAGATTTAGCTATGGTTCCCAAATTCTCCTTTAGCTCATCAGAATCCATACCAATTCCAGTATCTTTTATTATCAAGCTCCTATCTTCCTTATTTGCTATAAGTTCAATATAATAATCATCTTTGTTTGTTGAATTATCTGACTTTAAGTCCTTAAAATATAATTTATCTAGGGCATCTGAAGCATTAGAAATTAACTCTCTTAAGAAAATTTCTTTATTAGTATAGATTGAATTTATCATCAAATCCATTACTTTTTTAGCTTCTGCTTTAAATTGTTCTTTCATTAATCCTCCTTAGCACTCGATGTATTCGACTGCTAATACTATACTAAATCCTAACTTTTTTTCAAACTCAAGTTAGGTATACTATATTTCCTATAAACATAGTAAAAGCAGCTACCAAGATGAAACCATGCCATATGGCATGGTTGAACTTTATCTTCTTGTTTTTATAAAAATAAGCACCAACCGTATAAAACAAACCACCTATTAGTAGGTATATTATATATCCTATACCAATTTTTTTATACAAATCATATAAAATTGCAAGAGATAACCATCCCATTATTATATATATAATCATGGATGCTTTTGAGATCTTATCTTCTTTTTTATGGGAGAAAGCTAGTATGTTCATAATTATCCCGCCTAGTGCCAAAATCCATATCATAATAAAAAACAGTATGGATTTTCTAGATTGTAGTCCTATTAAAACTATTGGTGAATACGATCCAGCGATGGCCAGATATATTACTCCATGATCTATGGCCCTAAAGATTATTCTAAGATAATCTTTCTTAATCGAATGATATAGGGTTGATGATAAAAACATTCCAGCTATAGAAATAAAATATAAGATCCAAGCTAAAAATCCTAGATTATCACCTAGATTATATTTTTTTGTTATTTGAGGTATAAAAAATACCAAGGTTAATATAAACCCTACTAGGTGAGTCATTATATTTAAATTTTCCTCACCCCTACTGTATCTTACTATCCTATCTTCCACCTTCTTCAAGCTCCTTAAGTTTCATTGACTTATCTACAATTTTTCTTTGATAGGCAATTCTTTTTTCTATTAGTTTTTCTTTCTTTTTCTTTATTTTTGATCTCCTACTTAATACACAAATACCTAAACACAGGATAAACACTCCCATGAAAATGCCTACATCTATGACTGCTATAAACTTTAGCTTAATTGAAATTATATTTATTAAAAACGCTATGACTATAGGTGGTATGTATAGATAAAAAAACTCTATTTTATTATTTGTAAGATTATTTATTTGCTCATTTATTTGAAATAAATCCTCTCTAAGATCCATTATTTCTTTTACTAACTCATCTTTTTTATTTTCCATTATCATTTTCTCCTTTACTGCTTAATTTTTTATGAAGATAATACCTGCTACTATCATTAACATAAATATTAGTAGACTTCTTATAGAATTTTTTTAAAAATCTTTTTAAATTACAAGATACATTTTCTGCCAAAATTCTCAGTGATTTTTTATATCCTTTATTTCATTTCTAGGTATTTTTGCCTATTTCTTACATAGTTTCCCATATCTTCCCCTTTATATAATATACCCAATTCCTAGTAAAACGCTTTGAATTGAAGTATAAATATAGTACAATGTAATTAGTAATTAAGGAGGCAAATATGGCTTTAGAAGAAAATAAAACAACTGAAAAAACTACAGATACAACTATCCATCGTGATATGATTATAGGTGAAATAATTCAGCTTAAGCCAGAAGCTATCAATACTTTATTGATGGCTGGTATGGGATGTATCGCTTGTCCATCAAGTCTATATGAAACTTTGGAAGAAGCATGTATGGTACATGGAATGGATTGTGATTATCTGCTTGAAGAATTAAATAAATTATAAAAAAACGAGCAATTGCTCGTTTCAGACTGAAGATAGACTTTAAAGGAATTTGGAGTTTGTCTTCTTTTTTATGTTAAATTGCACTTATTGGCATTTAAAAAAACTGTTAGGTTCCATATTCCATAGAATATTTGCTAGTTTTTTCATGTTCATGCATGCAAAAGTTAGGTCTCTTTTCATTCTCATTTTTACTAGCCTTATCCTTGCTGCCATTATCTTTTATTTCTATTATATCAGAATCATCATACATAACAACATCAGCAGCATGGGCTGTGTATGGAAGTAGGAGGGATAATAGTAAGGCAGATCCTATAAGTTTTTTATTAATCTTCATATATCCTCTGTCTATTTCTTTAGTTAGGTAAATAATATCGTACTAGATGATTACAAATAAAAAAGAGGATATTTCTATCCCCTATCAATATTAAGATGATCTACTATCTCCCCTTCCTTCATGACAAATACCTCGTCTGCACATTCTTCTATAATTTCTTTCTCATGACTTGCAAGTAAAACTAAGGTCCCCTTCTCTTTTTCTTCCTTAATTATTTTCTTAAGCACAACTATCCCTTCCTCATCTATGGCATTAGTTGGCTCATCTAGCATAAGAATTTTGGGATATTCCATTATAGCTTGGCCTATGGCAAGTCTTTGCTTCATTCCAAGAGAATATTTGCCAAAGTCCTTATCCCTCGCTTCATAAAGACCTACAAGCTTTAGGATTTCTTCTATCCTTTCTTTACCAATTATATTTCTAAGAGATGCTATCATTTCTAGATTTTCGAAGCCTGTTAGGTCTTTTAGAAAGGAAGGATTTTCTAAAAGCAGTCCCAAATCTTCTGCAAAATACTTATTATCAAGCTTTAAATCATTTACGATTATTTCTCCACTATCTACTGTAATAAGGCCCGCTATAGCCCTAAAGAGCATGGTCTTACCTGATCCATTTCTTCCTTGAAATCCATAAACCATACCTTCATATAAATCTAGATTGATATCTGTAAGAATCTTTGCTCCCTTTATAGTTTTATTAACTCCACTTACTTTAATCATTGCTTCCTCCGTAGAAATTATAAGATCTAAATACTAGGACTGAACCTATTATAATAATAATTATATAGGCTAGCCATACTATTAAATTATCAACCATACTAATATATCCACCCATCACATCAGTCTTAAAGGCTAGGGTCTGCTGGCCAATAATGCCTTTAAAATTAGTAGTCATGCTGACAACTAAAAATATAAGGGTAGACGCTATACCAAATTTGTATCCCAAGGCGATAGCTAATACAAAGGCTATGGTAAATAGGATTGATTGGGTTACTATATAGGATGTTATAAGCCTAGTAAATATTAAGAAATAATCTTTATCAAAACTAGATACCAGAAAAGTATCTACAATGACAAGTAGGTAAACAAAGAGGTTAATTATAGCTATACTTATAATCCCAGATAGTATTTTGGATAGAAAGTACATCTTCCTCGACCTAGTCTTAATTAATATATAGGAGGCATTGTCAATATGGTCTTGGTATATTACAAAGGATACAACAAATACAGGTATCAGTTGAAACAAAAGCCATACAATAGGAGGCACAAAACCACTAAAAGATTTTATATAGCCACTATCAAATAAGAGTCCTATAAAAAGCTCCATTGAATTATAATCACCATGCGGTAGGATATAAAACTGGCTTAAAACTATAAGAAATAGATATATAATCATAAGTTTCTTCGATTTATTTACTATATATATAAGATCTCTTGCCAAAAGCTTTCTCATAACAAGTCACCCCTTCTCATGTATTTTACGAAATATATTATGCTAGGCACTAAGAATAGAATACTTACAAACAAAGTCAAATAATCAGGCTTCACTGTACTATATAAGATTTGAAATATTCCAAGTTGAGCATTTGAGCTGAGGAAACCTCCACAAAC
>JAPJPH010000044.1 GCA_030825745.1 Anaerococcus sp. | reverse complement strand
ATATTAACGTTTTCAAATTTATGAAAAATAAATTTTGTAATAACTTCTTGTAATATAAGTACATCCATCAAAAAAAGGAACTGTTCAAAATGAATAAATCGTACCTTTATAGTTAGAAGATGCTCCACGGAAATTTTGCCTTTAATAGCCTTCAGGCATCACTTAAAATTTCCTAATAGAACCTTCTAACGATGGTATGATGATTATTCATACTTTTAAAACAGTCCCCATAATTTTAGGTTAATTATTTTATTTTTTCAATTATTCTAGACCTAGTTTCAAAATCATCTGTGCTACCACTTAGGGAATTATTTTCTTTGGCAAGTTTTTTCATATTATCTAATATGTCATTTGCCTTATCTAAATCTTTGGTTTTATCTGATAATTTATCTATTCCCTTTGTCTTATAATCATTTAAGCCTTGGTCAAATTCTTCAAATGATGCATTATATTTATCAGATCCTTCTTTTAATGTTACTATAGAATCTCTTAATTTTATTATTCCATCATTTAAACTATTCATTCCCTCAGCCATTGGATTTATTGCTTTATCGTTGATATCACCTAGGTTTGATAAGTCAGCTGATTTTTCTTTAAATTCTAGTAAACCTGACCTTAATGCATTTGATCCACCAACTAGGTCAGCTGAGTTTGAGTCAATTTCATTTATTGCTCCACTAAGTTTAGCTACAGCCTGTTGGTTTCTTTGGGTTCCTTCTTTTAGTTTTTTAGATCCTTCTTTTATCTGGCTACTTGCCTCATCTAGTTTAACTATTGAAGCTTGTAATTTTGCTAGATTTGATTTTGAGAAACCTTCATTTACTTTTGATACGCCATCAGCAAGTTTAGTTGAAGCTAATGATAATTCTTCAGTTTGATCGCTAACTTTTGTAGATATTTCGCTAGATGCATTTGTTGCTTGTCCTATCTTTTCAGATAAGGCAGATGAGCCTTCTGCTAATTGACTAATTCCTGCTTTAAGCTCTTCAGATCCTTCATTTTTTAGTGCTATATTTTGAATTTGTGCATAGATACCTTGTTGAATGTCAGTTAAATTTGCTATTTCATCATCAAGATTGCCATCCTCATTATCAACTCTTAGCTGATCTATTACTGATGCTATCGAATTAGCTTGATCAGTTAGGGATAAAACTTCTTCTTCTATATCAGGTGCATTATTAATAGCCTCATTTAGATTATTTGCAGATTCATTTAATTTATTTGATGAATCATAAATTTTTTCTAAGCCACCACTTAAGTTATTTAAGTTTTCTGATAAAGGAGCTATGTTTTTAGAAAAATCTCCTAGGCCAGTTTGAAGTTTTAATAAAGATCCTGTAAGATCTTCGCTTTTTTCTTTATCAAAAGATCCATTTGACATTGAAGTTGCTTCTCTAAGTTGGCTTATTCCACCACTTAGTTGATCTATTCCATTATCTAAGCTTTCTGCTCCTTCATTTAGTTGATTTGCTCCATCACTTAGATTAGGCATATTTTTATTTACTTCAGATACTCCATTTGTATACCTACTTACGCCATCATTAAGCTCATTTGATCCATCACTTAGTCTAACTATTGCATCGTTTATTGGCTGGATTTTTTCTGGAAGTGCATTAAATGCTTCTTCTAGTTTGGCAAAAGATGAAACTAATTTAGAAGACCCATCTGAAAGCTTACCAGCTCCTTCAGAAAGTTGTCCAATTCCATCATTTAATTTATTGCTACCATCTTTAAGTTTAGATGAAGCATCTACTAGTTTTACTATATTTTCGTTTAGTTCATCTACTCCATCTTTAAGCTCATCAACTGATTTAAGTGAGTTATCTTCTTGGAAGAATTCATTTGTTATAACAGAGTAACTTTCGGATACTTCATAATCTTTTATATCCATTTCTAGTTCAATCTCATCTTTAAACCTATCTAGTTGATCTTCTTCTAATAGATCTTTAAAGTTATCTTTTAGCCCTGGTGTTAGAACACCTAGCACTATTTCATTTTTTCCATCTTTAAGAATTTTTCCATCTTCTGATTTGATATTTGATACTTGCTCTGTATTAAAGCTCATTTCAGTTATGACAACATATGGGGCATAAATTTTTGAGTTTTCACCATCTATTTGTGCATCGGCGCATTTGTTATTTACTGCACTCGTTACTATTTTAAGATGTCCTGATTTACCCTCTAACTCATCTGCCTTTACTTCTTTGCCATCTAAGAAATATTTTATGCTTACATCTACTGGTAGGTCTTCTTTTAATTGGCCTTGGTAGTAGATATCCTTATCTTTTTCATCCCAGTTAATATAACCATTATCTTTTTTTATGCTTTCATCAGTTTCTAGGTTTTTTATATCATCTAGGTTTGATTTATCTTTTACTTTTATATTAGAATCTGAGTTAAGCCAAACTGAAGCAGTTTTTTCTTTTATTTCAGATCCATCTTTAGTTACATAGATAGTTTCACTTTTCTTATTTACAGGTTTATCGGCATAAACAACATTAGTTAAAAGTCCAAAACTAAGTGCTAGAACAGATGCCTTAACTATTACATTTTTTTTCATTATTCTCCTCCTATTTTAAACCCTTGGTAGTTTTTTTGATAAATGGAAATGTTATGCTTATTATAGGTGGCAAGAATACTATGATAACTAGCATACTTATTATTGCACCTCTTGCTAGGAACATACATATAGTTGATACAATTTCCATTTTAGAATATAAGGCTACTCCAATTGTTGCTGCCATAAATGATAGGGCAGATGTTACAATTGATTTTGAAGTTTCTTTTACTGTTATCTTTAATGAAGTATTTACATCCTTACTCTTTTCATATTCATGCAGGAACCTATCCATCATTAGTATTGAATAATCTATGGTTGATCCTAGTTGAACTACTCCTATTATAATAGAAGTTATAAATGGTATTGTCTGACCCAAGTAAAAAGGTACTGCCATATTACTTAGGATTGCTAATTCAATGGCTGATATTAGTATAACTGGGATTGCAAATGACTTAAATACTATAGCTATAATTATAAATACTGTTATAAGTGAAGCCGCATTTACCATTTTAAAGTCCCTATCTGATATTCTAGTCAAATCCTTTGTTAAAACAGCTTCTCCTGTTAACTTTCCTTCATCATCATATTTTTTTACTATATCATTAATTTGATCTATTTGACTGGCAACTTCATCAGATGCTGTTTGATATTTTGAGTTGAGCATGATCATTTGGTAGCCATTCTTATAGAAGTTGTTTTTAATTGATTCTGGAAGGATGGTATTTGGTAGGGTAAGCCCTGTAAATGAGTTAAGACTTAATACACTATTTACTCCATCAACTTTTTCTATTTCATTAAGCATTGAGCTAATTTCTTTTTTACTCAAATCATCTTTTACAACTATAAAATGGGTTGATGCCATATCATAGTCTTCTTTCATTTTATTTAAAGCAACGATTGAGTCTAAGTCTTTTGGTAGTGACCTATCTAGGTTATAATAATTCTTTGTATTTTTAGCTCCTATTATTGCAGGAATAAATAAGATCAAAAATACAATCATTAATGGTTTTCTATTTTTTACTACAAATTCTGATGTTTTTTCAAAGCTAGGTAGTAATACCTTATGGTTAAATCTATTAACTAACTTATCAGATAAAAGAAGCATAGGTGGAAATACAATTATTGTTGATAATAATCCAAGTAATACTCCCTTACTCATTACGAGCCCTATATCTTTACCTAGGGTTAGTCTCATTAAAATAAGAACTAGAAATCCTGCAAATGTTGTAAGTGATGATGCAAAAATAGAGCTAATTGTCTTTTGTATGGCAACATCCATAGCATCATTTATAGATTCATGCTCTCTTTTTTCTTCTACAAACCTATGATATAAAAATATTGAATAGTCTGTAGTTACTGCAAGCTGTAATACCGCAGCAATGGCCTTGGTAATATAGGATATCTCTCCTAGGAATATATTTGTTCCAAAGTTATAAAGGATTGCATAGCCTATATTTAGTAAAAGTAAAAATGGTATAATGGTTGATTCGTTAGTTAAAGATAGGATAATCAAGGCTAAAATTACTGCAAGAAGTACATATATTGGTGTTTCTTGATCTATTATATCTTTGGTATCTTTTACTAAGGAGCTCATACCACTTAGAAATTTCTCTTTAGATTCTATTTTTTTGATATCATCTATAGCCTGCATAGTTTTAAATGATGAAGAACCTTCTTGAAATTTAATCATCATCAATGTGCTATCTTCTGAATAAAATATCTTTCTCATATCATCAGGCAAAAAAGAATCTGGTACTGTATCACCTAGGATTGATGATTTTGATATAACATCTTCAACCCCATCGATTTCTAATATTTCCTTTTTTAATTTGTCAGCATCATGATCACTTCCTTTAATCATGAGCATCCCTGTCGCGGCATTTTTAAAATCCTCATCAAGTATGACTTGTCCTTCAGTTGACTCTAAATCTTGGGGTAGATAAGATAAAATATCATAATTTACTCCGGTATATTTATATCCGATAAATGCAGGTATTAATAAGAGAGTCGTTATAAGTAATACAAGTCTTGGGTGATGTGAAATAAACTTACTTATCTTTTTCATTATTATCTCCCGTTTTGTTAAAAATTTTCTTTATAACAGCAAATAAAACTGGTTTCATTTCATCAATGGTTAAATTAGAATTTTCCATTAGTGCACTCCTACATGTTGAAATCATAATCTCAAATGTAAGTGAAAGGATGTAGCGTTTTTGTGAGCTTGAATATATATGAGAAAATAAGTTTTCATACTTATATAACATGAATTGGACTGTTGAATCTGCTTCAGAAAGTCTTTTATCATTTTCAATCTTCGTAAACAAGGCCCAGCTGATATTATTGCTTATAAGGTCTAATTCAAAGGGGTTTGCTATTAGGTAATCAATTATATAATTAACAAAAAATATATACCTATCAATAGGATTTTCTTGATAGCACATATCCTCAGCCTTGGTTATGATATCCATGGCCTTTTCAAGTACCATCTTCTCCTTCAAATCATTTTTATCATCATAATATAGGTAAAAGGTCCCTAGACCAAATCCTGCTTCTTTCATAACATCTCTGACTGAAGTCTTGTCAGGTCCTTTTTCCTTAAAGATTCTCAGGGCAGCATCCATTATCTCAAGCTTCTTATCCCTTTTAATTTTTTCAGACATCTTTTACTCCTTACCTAAAATGAACTATGTTCATATGTTGTTATATTTATATGATACACCCTAATGAACATTGTTCAACTTTTTTTAAAAAAAATTATTTTTAAAAAAAACAAACCCTATAGAAATTCTTCTTTAGGATTTGTTTAAAATCATTTAATTTATTTTGGATTCATTAATTTTGGAGTTTATAAATGTAATAATAGATAATATTATTAAAACTGCTATAGCAATTAATACTATAGAACCACCAGGTTTTACACCTAGATAATAACTTAAAACAATACCTGTTAACATAAAGATAACTGATAATATTATTGATACAATATAAGATTTTTTATAAGAGTTTGACAAAAGTAGGGCACTTGCTACTGGTATAACCATAAGGGATGTTACCATTAGGGCTCCTACTGTCTTGGCAGATATAGCGACAGTTACTGCTGTTATGAAGGTAAAGATTGTATTTATCAACTCTGTTTTTACACCTGCTAGTCTAGCCATCATAGGGTTTATAGAGTTATATAATAAGGCGTAGTAGAAAAGTAGTGAAACTATAACAACCACTATGAAAATTAGTCCTATTATTATTAAATCATCATTTCCTACAGTAGTTATAGAACCAAACATGAAGGATTCAAAGCTATTTCCCCCAGGAGTAAAATCTGATAAAACCGCAGCTATAGCAATCCCCGTTGACATTATTATAGCAGTTGCCATATCGCCATATTCACTAAATTTATGTCTTATAACCTCTATTGCAAAGCTTGCTATAATACAAACTAAGAGGGATGTCCATATAGGATTTATTCCAAATATTAGACCAAATCCTATACCTGCAAGTGAAGTATGAGATAGGGCATCTCCTATCATTGATGTTTTTCTATTTATCATGACTATACCAATCATTGGTATGATTATGGCTAGCATAAACCCTGCAATGAGGGCTCTTCTCATAAAATCATATTCAAGCACTGGCTATTATCCCTTCTTTTAAATATATTATCCTATCAACATAATTTTTAATAAGTTCCATTTCATGGCTTATTATTAATATACTTATATTATGGTCCTTGTTTAGATGTTTTAATAGATTTAAAAAATCTATCTTATTTTTATGATCTATTCCAACTGTTGGCTCATCTAGAATCAGTACATCAGGAGTAGTTACCAATGATCTAGCTATCATGACCCTTTGTTGTTGACCACCAGATAGGTCCTTAAAGGGACTATCTAGTAGATCTTCTATATCTAATGTTGTAAATACATTTTTAACCTTTTTAATTGACTTTTTGGAGGGTAGGTTAAAGATGTTAAATTCTTTATATAAATTTACAAGGACATATTCCTTACATGTTATAGGAAAGGCTATTTTTGAAGAATCATTTACCTGAGGTACATAGCCTATCTTATCATATGAATTAAACTCTTCTATAGGGGTATTAAATAGTTTAATTGATCCTGAATTTTTCTTTAATTCATTTAATAAAACTTTGATAAGAGTTGATTTACCACTGCCATTTTCTCCAGCTATGGCCATAAACTCTCCTTGTTTTAAATTTAAGCTTATATCTTTTAATATTAAGTTTTTATCGTAGGCAAATTTTAAATTCTTTATATCTATTACATTCATATTATGATAGTGAGTTATATATTGCTTCTAAGTTTTCCTTTATCATTTGTTGGTAAGTTGTTTCTTGATCTAATTGTTCATCTGTTACAAATTCTAGGGTATTTATAGGCGCTACATCAGCTTTAATTTCATCTGCAATTGTCTTAGCTTGTTTGTCAGATCCACCCATTTCATAAAATACAGTTTTTATTTTTGAATCTTTGGCTAGGTCTGTGACATCTTTAAGAACCTTGGCACTTGCTTCATCTGTAGATGTTAAGCTTGCTAGTGGTATTTGTTCTAGGTTAAATTCTCTAGCTACGTAACCAAAGGCTTCGTGAGGAACTATAAATTTCTTGTTTTCAACTTTATCAAATTTCTCTTTATATTGTTTGGTTATTTCATCTAACTCATCAGCTATTTTTTGGTAGTTATCCATAAAGTAATCTTTATTAGCAGGATCTATTTCTGAAAGTTTTTCAGCTATAACCTTAGCTTGAGCTTTTCCATTTTCTGGGTCTAACCATGTATGTGGATCAAATTCTCCATGATTGTGGTGGTGGTGTTCATGCTCATCACTATCTTCATTATCATGTGAGTCAGCTTCTTCGTGTTCATGATCATGTGCTTCTTCTTCATGTTCATGATCGTGTGCTTCTTCTTCATGTTCATGAT
>JAPJPH010000043.1 GCA_030825745.1 Anaerococcus sp. | reverse complement strand
TTAATATTCTTATCTCTTAACTTATTTAAAACTTCTATGGCATAATCATTTATAGATTCATCCATTGGTATAACTAAAACACTTGTTATAGCAGATTCTTCATTTTTAATCAAAGAAAGTTCCTTAAGTTGGTAAAATAACCTAGTAAGTCCTATACTCATTCCAACACCAGGTAGGTTATTTTTGCTAAAGTTAGCTGCTAAATTCTCATACCTACCCCCAGATGAAATAGATCCTATACTCTCATAGCCATTTATAAAAGTTTCATAAACAGTTGATGTATAATAATCAAGTCCTCTAGTTATTGATGGATCAATTTTAATATTTTTATCATCAATCCCAAACTTAATCATATACTCATAAACAGTTTTTAGTTCATCTAGCCCAGTGTTAAAAATTTCATTACCATCAATTGTTGTAAAATACTCCAACAAGTCTTTGTTTTTATACTCAGAACTAATAAATTTTATAATCTTTGAAGATTTTTCATCACCTAGGATATCAACTAAATTCTCTTTTAATTTTTCTAGACCTATTTTATCTTTTTTATCAATTAGTCTTAAAATTTCAGTGCTGTCTTCTATACCCAAGCTTATAAAAAATCCATTTAATAACTTTCTATTATTAATTTTAAAGGTTACTTCAGGCATATCAAGCTTGTTAAATATCTCATACATAACAGCAGGAGGTATAGCATCATTATATATAGCCAATTTTTCATGACCAATTATGTCTATGTCACATTGGTAAAACTCCCTATACCTTCCCTTTTGATTTCTCTCTCCCCTATATACCTTTCCAACATGGTATCTTTTAAATGGGAAATTTAAATCTGTAAAGTGTTCAGATACATACCTTGCCAAAGGAACTGTTAGGTCAAACCTAAGACTCATATCCTTGGTATCAGATGCTATTTCAAATATTTGTTTTTCAGTCTCTCCTCCACCTTTTGCAAATAGTATCTCATTTTTTTCAATAAGGGGGGTATCTATTGGCATAAACTGATATTTTTTGAAGGTTTCTTCTATAGTATTTTTGATTTTTTCAAATATCAATTGCTCATTTGGAATTAGTTCCATTACACCTGCAATTGTAGATGGTTTTACAATATTCATTTTGACTCCTTTACTCTGTTTATCTTATTATAACATATTATATAATTACAAAGCTTATTATAGAAAAAAGACATGCTCTTGCATGCCTTTTTTCTAGTGTTAACTTTATTTAATTATCTAACTAATGAGGATTTTGGATGTTCTACATATATTCCTTTTGATTTTTCTACTGATTTAATTCTTCTTTCAGCTAGCTTATTTGCTGCTTCATTGGTTGGTATATTTTCTTCTTTTGAAATTTCAAATACTTTAGCTATTTGATCAGCAATTTTATCTATTTTTTTGTTAGCTCTTTCTAGATCAAATCCACCGTATAACTCATCATGGCAGTGAACTACTCCACCAGCATTAACTATAAAGTCAGGAGCATATAGTATTCCCTTATCCATTAAAACTTTACCATGTCTTTCTTCTTTTAGTTGGTTATTAGCTGAACCACAGATTATATCAAAGTTCATTTTTTCTATTGATTCATCATTTACTGTTGCGCCTAGTGCACATGGACAATAAATATCTATATCAACATCAAATATTTTTTCAGGTTCTACTATTTCAATTCCTTTAGCCTTAGCATTTTCTATACATGTTTGATTTATATCAGATCCTAAAACTATAGCGCCTTCTTCCATAATATAATCAGCTATTACTAAACCTACATGGCCTAGACCTTGGATTAGAACTTTCTTACCTTTTAGACTATCATCACCATATTTTTCTTTACAAGATGCTTTCATAGACATATAAACGCCTCTAGCGGTTGATGGAGATGGGTTTCCTGCTGTACCTTTTTTCATAGATGTACCTAGTACATAATTTGTTTCTTGGTATACTGCATCCATATCTTCTTCACTTGTTCCAACATCTTCTGCTGTGATGTATCTTCCACCCATAGATTGGATATATCTACCTAATGATCTTAGCATAGCTTCTGTTTTAGGATGTTCGTCATCTACCATTACTACAGTTTTAGCTCCACCTGAGTAAATTCCAGCAGCAGCATTTTTATAAGCCATACCCTTAGCTAATCTAACAACATCTTCTATTGCATCTTCTTCTTTTTCATATTTCCATACTCTCATACCACCTATAGCAGGTCCTAAAACAGTGTTATGTATACAGGTGATTGCACGTAGGCCAGTTTCATTGTCATTCATGAAAATAAGTTGTTCATAATCTGCGCTTTGTAATTTTTCAAATATACTCATAATTTGCTCCTTATATATTTTTTTATTTGTATTTTCTATTAGCTACATTCTTGAAAAAGATTGGTCTGCCCACCAACTATCTTGGTGAAGCTTTGTATTTTGATCTATTTGATCATAATGATATTCTTCCCATTTTATTAGGGCTTTGTATACTTTTTTAGATTTATCACAAGCTACTTTCTCACTTGCTTTTTTGTAAAATTCTAAGGCTGTTGATTCTATATATAAGGCATTTCTTAATGCTCTGATTATTAGGTTATCATCAGATACTTTAAAATCATCGCCTATAAAGTTATTTTCTGACACGCTTAAGTCTATATCCTCTATTGTGCTTCCATCTTCAATAGATTTTATTAGTTTTTCAAGGTATTTTACATGCTCACTCTCTTGCTCAGCCAATCCTTTAAATATATTCTTATATTCATCATCGCTTTCATTAGCGATTTTTTCATAGTATTCTTTGCCATCTTTTTCAAAATCTAAGGCGAATTTTGCACATTTTATTGGACTTTCAAAGATAGAATCATCATAATCTAGTTTGAACTTTTCTACTTCATCATCTGTTTTAGCAAAACTTTCAGGTGTTTTTCTATATCCCTCTACCTTATCTTCAGTTACTGGTTTTTCTTCTGATCTAGCTAGTTTCATTCCCTCATCTAGGGCGACTTTATTCATTGGTATTAGTTTTTTCTTTTTATCACCAAAAACCTTTTCGAAAGCTTTTATTATTGAATCTAATTTTACTAGCTCTGTTACTTCAAGTATTGACCCTAGCATAACCATATTAGCCATTTTAGCATTACCTAGCTCTACCGCTTTGCCAGTTGCAGGTATATGGTAGATATTTATTTTATCATTGCTAAATTCATGTTCTTTTACCAATGATGTGTTTATAAATAGGTTTCCGCCATCTTTTACTATATCTTTGAATTTATCAAATGATGGTTGATTCATTACAACTACATCTGTAGCAGTATCTATGTTTGGAGCTCCTATATCAGAATCTGCTACAACTACAGAACAGTTTGCGGCACCTCCTCTCATTTCTGGTCCATATGATGGCATCCAAGTAACTTCATAATTTTCAATCATTCCAGCGTAGGTAATCATCTGACCCATAGCCAGTACTCCCTGACCACCAAATCCAGCGCAAAGTATTCTTCTTTCCATCTATTCCTCCTTGAATTTACCAAGTGGATAATAAGGTATCATATTATCATCTACCCATTTCATAGCTTCAACAGGTGTCATACCCCAGTTAGTAGAGCATGTTGATAATATTTCTACTATACCAAATCCCTTGTTTTCTATTTGGTAAGTAAAGCATCTTTTTATAGCAGCCTTAGCTTTTCTTATATTTCCAGGTGAATTTACTGCTACTCTCTCTACATATTTAGCACCTTCTATAGTTGAAAGCATTTCAGCTACTCTAAGTGGTTTACCTGCAGTTTTTTCATCACGTCCATAAGGTGATGTTGTGGTGATTTGTCCTACTAAAGAGGTAGGTGCCATTTGTCCACCTGTCATACCATAGATTGCATTGTTTATAAATATAACTGAAATATTTTCACCCCTATGAGCTGCATGGATGATCTCGTTGGTACCAATTGATGCTAAGTCTCCATCACCTTGGTAGGTAAATACAAACTTATCAGGAACAACTCTTTTAATTCCAGTAGCTTGAGCTGGGGCTCTACCATGGTCTGCTAGAGTCATATCAAAATTCCAATATGCTGTTGAAGGAGCAGCACATCCTACTGGAGCTACACCAACTGCTTTTTGGTCAACGCCTAATTCTACTAAACACTCTGCTACTAATTTATGAACTATACCATGAGTACATCCTGGGCAGAAATGAAGTGTCTTATCAGTAAGTGCCCTTGATTTTTCATAGATTACTGTTTCATTTGCCTTTGCTGTCATTACTTCCTCCCAAGTATCTCTCTAGCCTTATTAGCTATTTCCTCTGCTGAAGGAACCATTCCTCCAAGTCTATTGTAAAAATGAATTGGACATCTTCCCTCAATTGCCATTTTTACATCTTCTAGCATTTGGCCATTATTCATTTCAACTACTAATACATCCTTATCTACTAGATCTTTGTAGGCATCAAATGGGAAAGGCCATACTGCTATTGGTCTAATAATTCCTGCTTTAATACCTTCTTGTCTAAGTATATCAACAGATGTTTTTACAATCCTTGCACTAGATCCATAAGAAGTTATAACTATGTCGCAATCATCTAGACCTTCTACTTCAACCATGGTTTCTTCTTCCATGATTTGTTTATATTTTTCAGCTCTTTTAAAG
This sequence comes from Anaerococcus sp., assembly GCA_030825745.1. GTDB lineage: Bacteria > Bacillota > Clostridia > Tissierellales > Peptoniphilaceae > Anaerococcus. Next base: position 3,061 of record JAPJPH010000043.1, on the reverse strand, counting down.
TTAATTTTTTCTAGCTCTGGTGTTGATAGTTCTAAGGATGTGATAACATTTCTATGTCCTCTTTCACCACTTTCACCATTTGTAGCCCATTCTTTTTTTACTAATTTATCTAAATCAACAGATTCTTCTGGAAATTCTACAGGTTCCATCATCTGTCCTAGCATACCATCAGCCATTATAAAGGCTGGCATTCTCCATTTGTCAGCTTTTTCAAAGGCCATCATTGTACAATCTACTAGCTCTTGGATATTGCTTGGTGCATATGCTAAAACTCTATAATCACCATTTCCACCACCCCTAGTTGTTTGGAAATAATCTGTTTGTGATGGTTGGATAGATCCTAGTCCTGGGCCACCTCTCATCATATTTACTATAACCATAGGTAGGTCACTTCCTGCAGCTGATGAAATTCCTTCTTGCATCAAGCTAATTCCTGGTCCTGATGATGATGTCATGCATCTATATCCAGCTGATGCAGCACCATATAGCATATATACTGATGCAATTTCACTTTCAGCTTGGACAAATTCTCCACCTACTTTTGGTAATTTTCTTGCAAAATATTCTGGTATCTCTGATTGAGGTGTAATAGGATAGCCAAAATAATGCATACAACCTGCTCTAATAGCAGCTTCAGCTACAGCCTCATTACCCTTCATTAGTACTTTACTCATATCTCCTCCTAATCAACCTTATAAACAGATATTACTGAATCTGGACATGTAATAGCGCAGTTTCCACAGGCTATACAATCATCCATCCTTACTGCCTTGCTTGGTGAATAACCCTTTGCGTTAATGGTATCCATCTGTAATTCCAAAACATTTTTAGGACAAACGCTTACACAAAGTCCGCATCCCTTACATTGGTCTACTTTAATTTCAACTCTGCCCTTTCTAGTTTCACTTGCCATTATAACCTCCTACATCATCCAATCTGACCTAAAATATAAATCGATCGGGAATATTTTTTCTTTTATTTCTTCTGCTATATTGCTATCTTTTAAAATTTCATCTGCTACCGGTTTTATACAAACATCTAGCGTAAAATCTAAGTTTCTAATTTTTGAAACCTCTTTTACAATTTCATGACCTTTTAAAACATCACTTACTTTTGTATCTTTTAGCATATGTGTAGTATTAATAATTCTTGAAATCCTTTGTCCACTCATACCTTCTATTTCATTCATATATGAGATTATGTGATTAACATCACTAGTTTCAGGTCTATTTACATTTACTACAAATATATTATCTGCTTCTTTTAAATATGGAGTATAGGTCCTTAGGATCAAAGCTCCTTTTGGATCACCTCCACAATCTAGTATCGCCTTATACTCCTTATTCTGAAGGGGCTTTAAAATAGCAGGATCTAAGGCAGGCAAGTCTAGCACATCCTTATCACCTCTTATAGATGAAAATACCTCTATGCCCTTATCTTTAAGATAATCAGTTCTCTCCCTCGTTCTAAAATACATATTTATTATGTCTAAATCAACCAAGGCTACCTTATCAAATTTCTCCCTTAGATATAAGGCGTAGTTTATTGAAAATTCACTCTTGCCACTGCCAAAGTGGCCATAGATAATATTTATTCTTTTATCGAAAATAAGCCACCTCCTAAGCTATGATATAGCTTTTTTATGTCCACATATAATATAGGCTAGTAAAAATACAACAACTGTTGGTATAACCCAAGTAAAACCTACTCCACTAAGTGGTATTAAATCTAATCTATCTCTAATAAAACTTGTAGATTGATCTAAAATATTACTTGTAAGAGCAGTATTCGTTTTTATAATGTTATACATTTGAATTAAAGATTCCAAAGCTGATATTATAATTACTATAATAAAGCTTAATCTTCTTACCCTCTTATCTATAGGCCTGTTATATATATTAAATATAATCATAATTATTACTATAGGATATATGAAATTTAATAGAGGATTTACATATTCTATTATAGTATCAACTCCTCCTAAAGATAGGATAAGGGATATAATTGTTATAGCAATAACACTTACCTTGTATTTGATTTTTCCATTAGAAAGTTCCTCAAATATATTAGAAATTGATGTTGTTAGCCCAATAGATGTTGTAAAACATGCTAGAGTTATGATAGATGATAATATATACTTACCAAAATCACCTAATATACTTGATGCAATTGCAGTTAGTAACTCAACCCTACTTGTATCTGATTGAAGTTCTAGACTCATTCTTGATCCCAAATATGTAAGTGATAGATATACCAAACTTAGCCCTAAAACAGCTATGACTGATGCTTTTAGTGTCGTTTTTACAAGTGATTTCTCATGGCCTTTATCAATAACTGCCTTGACAATTATTGGAGTAAAGGCTATTGCTGCAAGTGAATCCATGGTGTTATAACCTTCAATCATAGAATTTGCAAAAATTGAAGATTTTGCCTGCTCGATTCTAGCAAAGCCGCCTGTTGGATTTAAAATGCCTTTTACTATCATTATAGCCAAAACTAGTAAAAGTATAGGTGTTAAGTATTTGCCTATGATATCGATTACCTTACTTTCAGTAATAGAAAATACTAAAGTAAGAATAAAAAACACTAGTACAAATGCTACGGTTGGTATATGTACGCCAGCTGATTGAGTGATTTCACTACTCAACGCTCCAGTCCTTGGTATAGCTCCAAGAGGTCCTATAGCTAATGAAATAATTATTATTACCATAAGTCCAATTTTCTTGCCAGCTATATCTACAAATGCACTTACACTACCTTTCTTCTTTGCCATACTTACTACTGTTAATAAGGTTAGACCAACTCCAGATAATATAAAAGCAAGACCACTAACCAACCATTGGTCACCATAAATAAATCCTAACATAGGTGGAAAAATCAGATTGCCTGCTCCAAAAAACATCGCAAATAGAGCAAATCCAATTATTAAGACATCCACAACTCCTCCTTTATTTATGTTCCAACATGAAAGATAAATCATTTATTTATCTATATCCATATTACCACCTTTTTAAAAATAATGCAAACGTTATTATTCTGGATTTTTAGACGTTTTATGCAC
>JAPJPH010000042.1 GCA_030825745.1 Anaerococcus sp. | reverse complement strand
ATTGATTGGGGATATTTATTTAAAATCTCATCTATTTGATCTTTGTAAGATATTTTATCTTCACTAAATCTTTGGGTACTTATTTCAGTACTATTTTCTATATCATCCGCAAAGCTTGTATTTTGAGGATTTAAAAGGCCTATAGCTAATAGTAGGCTCAGACTTAGTACATATTTTTTCATGCTAACTCCTAATATTTTTATTATAATAATTATATAAAAAACTCTTATCTATAGCAAATAAAACCTTCTAAAAAGAAGGCTTTATTGATTCAGTATTATGTTTATTTAAACTTTTTACTAGCTTTAAATCCAGCTGCTGATACTACTAGAGTTACTAGAGCTAGGGATACTGATCCTACACCTGTTTTTGCATTTGCTGATGCATCTCTAGCAGGTAGTTTGATATCATTTTTAGCATAGTAGTCATAGGTAGTAGATGATTTTACATCTTCACTAACTAGGGATGTACTTTCCTTTACATCTGCTATGACATCATCTTTAAGCTCTGGCTCAGTAGTATCTTTTTTACTCTTATCTTCTATAAGTGTATAATAATACATTCCATCAACGCCTTTTTTGATATCATAGGAGTTTTTGCTAGACTCATTTTCTAAGGCTTTTTGGGCATTTTTAATAGCCTCATCCTTTGTAGTAAAGCCAAGTGGTCCATCAGAAGTATCATCTTTGATATTAGAGTCTACTTTATCTTCTTTTTTGTTAATATCCCTTATACCATTTTCTATCTTAGATTTATCTTCTTTTTTAGGTGCTTCTAGCTTTTCTTCTTTACTATCATCAGATTTATTACTATCATTAGATTTATTAGAATCATCAGTTAGCTTAGAATCATCGGTTACATTAGAATCATCAATTTTTGGTTTTTCACTAAAATCTTTTGTATCTGAACTATAGGTTCTTATAGATTTAGATTCTTCTTTTTTGAAATTGTCTTCGTATATGTTATCTATATCCTCACTAGTTTTCTTGATAGCTTCTGTAAGGTCTTTTATTTGTTTTATATCCTTTTGTGTAAGTGTAGAATCTTGATCGCTTTTTGCATAGGAAGGCCCTACAGTAGCCATAGCAAGTACAAGCGCAAGGGAAGCTACCCTTAGTTTAGAATGTTTCATGTTTAACTCCTTGGAAATAGTCGAAAATTATATATATCTCTTATAGTTAATATTATACAATATATTAAAAATGCCTGCAAGGACTAAATCGCTTAATTTAGCTATTTTCCTTACCTTTCATAATCCTATTCCTAGACTTTTAGTGTCTTTTTTAAGGACTTTATATACTAGTTTACATATTTATTAGATTTTTATGGACTTTAAATGACTTTTTAGGGGATATATTTTATTTATAGCAAATATTTTTTTATATTTTTATTTTTCTATGTAAATTATGGATAGTAGTATCCTTACTAGATCACACGACTTATTACTTAATTATCTACATAAACAAAAAACGGAGAGACCTAGTTTCTTTTCTTACTAGCACTCTCCGCTTATTTTAATTACTTTATTTTTATCTCATCTATTTTTATTTAGGCTTATGATTATTCTTTTTATAAAGGTAAGTAGGACTAGTACAAAGGCTAGGCTTACTAAGATAGCTCCTATTTTTGTTATTAGATTGATTTTTTGACTTCCTTTTGATTTTTCGTTTGAATCATTGGAGCTTATTGGCAAATTTTCTATGTCTTTAATTTCCTTATCTGCCTTATCAGTTTCATCAGCTCTCTTATCAGTCTGATCAGCCTTAGCTACTTCTATTTCTTCATCTCTTAGGCAATTTATTAATAGCCTATCAGTCCTAGGTGGGGCAAAGGGGTGGCAGGTTAGGAGGGTTAGCATATCCTTACCCTCAACTTTTTCTAGCTTATCCCAATCATAGGGGCCTATGACCTGCTTGTTATCTACCCTATATCTAAGGGTAGTATCTCCCCTTTTTATATATACATAATCTCCACTTTCAAGATCATCTGCATATAGGAGCATGGTGTCTGTCCACCAGTCCCTATGGCCTGCTATAACTGTCCTTTCACCCTTTCCTCCTATAGGTATAGAGCTACCTGAAACTTGGGCTACCCCCAAGGATATGTGGTGTAAGGTTGCATCCAGGTAGATGGGTAGGTTTTTATCTAACTTTGGTATTATTAGATAGGCAAAGATTTCATCTGAATTTTTGTAATAGTTATATGAGTTTTCATTTTGATCTGTTGTAAAGGGATCTAGGATAGATGTATCACTATTTTCTACTAGCTTGTTATATTCACTTGCCTTTTTGACTTCTTCTTCTTTTTGGATAGGGCTTTTGGCTTTTTCAGTTTTTATATACTCCTCTAAGGTTTTTTTAGAATTTCTATCAGCCAAGGACCTATTTATTAGGGGGTAGGCTATGATAGCTAGACCTAGAAGTAGGATTATATAGCCAAGTATACTTTTTATATTAAGTTTTTTATTTTTTTTCATACTCACCTAGCTCCTTTGCTATAATTTTAGACCTTTTATTTTCCCTATATAAAATCACTGATAAAAGTAGTAAAAAAGGTATTAGGATTAAAAATAGGTTGAAAAAATCAGGCTTAAAAGATGGAGTGTTAGCTACACCATCATCTATGGCACTTTGATAATCTATTCTAACTCCCCTCACTAAAAGCCTGTGGGAGTTAATCATATATGGAGTACATGTTAGTAGGGTAGCGTAGTCCTTGCCATCGACAACTAGGATAGGTTCAAAGTTAGTTGGTTCTACAACTTGGATTTTATCTACCCTGTAGGCTATAGTTTCTTTAATATTGTGGATATAAAATAGGTCTCCCTCATTTAGCTTATCTAGGTTTCTAAATAAAAGAGCGTTGGGTAGGCCCCTGTGAGCTGTTATTACAGTATGGGTAGATTCTCCCCCTATGGGTAGGGAGGTTCCCTCCAAGTGCCCTGCTCCTTTTTGTAATACCACATCAGATGTACCTGCATATATGGGCAGGTCCTGGCTAATTTTAGGGATTTCCACATGGCCTATCATCTCATTTACTTCAAGCATTTTGGCATAATATGCCTTAGCTTCCTTGACCTTTTTGTCAAAGGGGTCTGCTATTTTAGATGGGTCTAGGGTTTGGTTATAAACCCTAGCTAACTCCATCCTTTTTTCCAAATCTTTTTTATCTATATCCTTACTTTTTTTGACAAATTCTATAACCTCTTCATCAGCCTTTATCTCATAAAATTTCTGGCTTATCATAGGATATGAAAATATCATTAGTCCTAGTAAAAATAATAGGATAAACTTTAAAGATCCTGACTTAAAAAACTTCTTAAGCATCTAAGTCCTCCTTAGAGTCTTTATTATTTTTTATACTCTCTAGGAGTTTGGAATTTCTCTTATTTGTCCTTTTTAGTCTAATTATCATAATAATTAGGACTATGATTAAAAATAGACTTATGAAAAATGCTATTCTAAACATCCAATTTTCTCTATTTGTCTTTATCTCTGCTTCATCAACAGCTTGGACATACTCAACCCTATGGCCTCTTACCAAAAGCCTATGAGTATTTATCATAAGTGGGGTACAGGTTAATAAGGTTACATAATCATGTCCAGGATCTATTAATAAATCATTAAAGTCAGTTGGTTCTACAACCTTAATCTGGTCTACCTGGTAGGCTAGGATTTCCTTGATATTATGGATATAAAATTTATCACCAATCTCTAGCTTCCTAAGCTCTGTAAATAAGGTAGCCTCTGGCAATCCTGAGTGGGCTGTTAGGACTGAGTGGGTAGAGTTTCCCCCAACTGGTAGGGATGTCCCCTCCAAATGGCCTACTCCTTTTTGCAAGACTTCTTCTGAAGTTCCTGCATAAACAGGCAAATCTTGCCCTATTTTAGGTATTTCAATATGGCCTATCATCTCACGGACTTCTAACATCCTTGCATATTCTGCCCTACCCTCTATCAAGCGGTCTTTTTCATAGGGATCTTCTGATACATGATTATCCAGTGAATCATTGTAGGCCCTAGCCAGACTAATTCTTTTATCTATCTCCTGGGTAGATAGCTTATCTGCCTCATCTTTAAATATTTCTACGTTATTAGATGAATCTAACCTATAATAAATCCTATTTATCAAAGGGTATAGGGCCACTAAAAGACCTATTAGGAAAATAAACCTAAAGATCCACTTGGATTTTTTATTGTTTTTATTTTTTGCTACTTTATTTTTTGCCATAAGGTCCTTTCTTTTTATGTTGGTATGGGGGGGTTGGTTATTATTGGTGTATGTGATTAGCTAGACGTCTGACACAGTGCAGGGTCTTTAGTAGATCTCTCCACTTCGGTCGAGATTGGTTGACGTCTGTTGTCAGGCCAATTTCGACTAAGGGAGCGTAGCGAACGCATGGAGAAATCTAGTCAATCTATGCGTATGTGATACTTTGAGTTTTTTAGGTCTTGGGTAGTACTTGTCTTTTAGTCTACGTCTTCGTTTCCGGAGGGACACTTTAAGGGAGTTCCGATTCTCCCTCCAAAGTTTCCCTCCGGGCCTCCCTTACAAACTACACCCTACAAACGGCCCTTGCAGGGTGCAGGCTTGGGTGGGAATGGCTTCGCCATGTCCCTTTCTATAAGGGAGGCTAGACGTCTGACATAGTGCAGGGTCCTTACTAGATCTCTCCATGCACTTCGCTTAGTCGAGATTGCTTAATACCCACATATAAATCTAAAATAGAAGAAATCGCAAAGCGATCTTCTACTACTTCCGCCCCCGCAAGGCCGCACGGGGTTGAGGGGTAAAGAGGGGGCGGGAGAAAACCGGATGGGGCATGCGGAAAGCCCCAAGAGGTTGTCTCCCGATAACGGAGATATTAAATATAGATTCATATGTTCCTATAAGATCTAGGTAATTTAGTGGTTCTAGACGTCTGACACAGTGCAGGGGCCTTGCTAGATCTCTCCACTACGGTCGAGATTGAGTGACCTCTAACATCTATCTTATTTCGACTAAGTAAGCCTAGCGAACGCATGGAGAAATCTAGTTATTATCGGTGTAAGTTATACTTTGAGTCTTTCTAGGTCTTGGGCCTTGCTTGTATTTAAGTCAACATCTTCGTTAATGGAGGGCAGCTTTAAGGGGGTTCCGATCACCTTATCCATTGTCTCCCTCCATACCTCCCCGCAAACTTCACTCCTCAAACGGCCCTTGCAGGGGGCGGGGTGGGGTAGGAATGGCTTCGCCATGTCCCTTTCTATAAGGGGGCTGACGTATGACATAGTGCAGGGTCCTTAATAGATCTCTCCACTACTGTCGAGATTTTGTGACGTCTATACATCCCTCTACAATAGAAGAAATCGCGGAGCGATCTTCTACTGCTTTAGCCCCCGGCAAGGCCGCACGGGGTTGAGGGGTAAAGAGGGTGCGGGAGAAAACCGGATGGGGCATGCGGAAAGCCTCAAGAGGTTGTCTCCCGGTAACGGAGGTGTTAGATATAAATCCGTATATGAACCCTAAGACCTAGATATATAAGTAAATCTAGACGTTTTAAACAGTTAAAATCCTTACTAGATCTCTCCACTAAGGTCGAGATAGCTTGACGTCCTACTTTCTTGTAGTCTTCTCCGTATGACCTCTTACACAGTGCCCAACCTTATCCCTCAATTTAAAATAGATACAAAGAAAGTTTTCCTTGTACCTATCTTTCTTATATATTTTTCTTATCTGCTAGAACTATCATTCTAGATCCTAATACTACCATTACTATACCTACTGCTAGGGATATTAGTATCTTTATATCACCAGTTTTCACTATAGGACCCCTAGGACCTTTTGGAGGTGTGCCTCCCTTAGGAGGGGTAGTTGTTTCTGGTGGGTTACCTGGTGTATCAGGCGGGTTGCCTGGTGTATCAGGTGGATTACCTGGTGTATCAGGTGGATTACCTGGTGTATCAGGTGGATTGCCTGGTGTATCAGGTGGATTGCCTGGTGTATCAGGTGGGTTACCTGGTGGGTTGTCTGGATTTTTCTTATTTACTATAAGAGTTGGGTTATCTAGAGATGTTTTTGCTGATATTTCAAATTCTATCGGCTCATTTTCTAGAATATATCCAGCTGGTGCTGCAATTTCTCTTAGATAGTATTTTCCATACTCTAAGTCTTTTACACTAAACTCACCTTTTTCATCGGAGCTTACTACATAGATTTTAGAATCTTTTATAACATCTATAAAACCATCCTCAGTTTTTTTAGATACTACAAATTTCGCTCCTTTTAACCTAGTTTTTTCCTCATCATCACTAACCTTTATAAAGTTATAATCCCCCGTCCTATGACCACCTTTAGGTATAATAGGATTGTTTAGTATAACTAGGGGTTTGTTTTTTTTATTAATAAGGATATTTCCATTTTTATCTACATCAAAGTAGAATTTTTCATCAGTTTTTTTATAGCCATCCTTGGCTCTAACTTCTTTAAAGTAGTAGCCCTCATCTTCTTTCATGTTATTTAAGATGATAGCTCCCTTGGCATTGGTATATACAATAGTTGATGATGATTTTTCATCATAAGTATATGTGCCAAGTTCTTCTTTACTAAAGCTTAGTCTATTTCCTTGCTTATTATAAACTTCAAAACCTACATCAGATAGACTCTCACCTGTTTCTGAGTCTTTTTTTTCTAGAAAAGGAATTTTCTTATTATATAAACTAGTAGTTTGACCATTTGTCAAAATCTCTGATACCATACCAACATTGCTGGCATTTTCATAGCCTCTAGCAGGTTTAACCTCTTTAAAATAATAATCACCCTTTGGGAGGTAGGATACTATAATTTCACCATCAGTATTGGTTTTTAGAAGAGGAACATCTTCTTCTTTTATATTATCATCTGCACTAGAAAAAACATACCTACCACTATCACCTGTTACATATACTAGTTTGTCTATAAAAGGTGGTAGAAATTTATTATTTTCATACAAAGGGTTAGGCTCTCTTTTATATAGTCTAAAACCTACCTTGTCTATAGCCTTGTTTTTGTTATAATAGTCCTTTTTTATAAGCTTGATTTCATCATTAGGTGGATTACTCTCAGTCTCAGTTTTTATTTTTATCTCTAGTAAGTCTGAATCAGCTGGCATGTCATCTGGTAACTTTATAATAGTAGTTACTAGTGGATCGGCAAAATTCATTTTCTCAATAGATTTTCTAGACTTATCAGTTTCTTTTATAAGATAAATTCCTTCTTGGTCTAGGTCAAAATCTATTACTTCCTCACTAGCATTTTTTTTGTCAGGATGAGCCATGCTTGACTTTTTAAATAAGGGATCACCCAGCCTTTGTTTAAGAGAAAGCTCATCTAAATTATCATACTCTTTAGCTAGGTCTACCTTACTTATATTATCCAAGGCATCATCTGCTAGTTTGTATACTAGAACTTCTCTACCACTTATGGTACCCTCATCGCCTTTTTTATTAATTTGGATATTTATCCTTACTTTAAAGCTAGGAGAAGTTTCTTCTGCTAGGACATCTTCTTTTGGCAAGGCCAGCATAAAAAATGCTACTAGGAGAAGAAAGATATTTTTTATTTTTTTTATATAGTTTTTAGACATTGTTTCTCCTATCTTTCTTTAAAAATTAAGGGACCTAGTTTGGGTCTTAGCCTATTTTTGATCATAAACCTATGTTTAGTCCATAAATATCTAAGCCCAAAAGGGTCTTTGGTTTGTGAATACTATCTATATAAAGACCCTCTAGGTTTC
>JAPJPH010000041.1 GCA_030825745.1 Anaerococcus sp. | reverse complement strand
AGGAAGTGTAGTAGTCACATCTCCTTCTTATGAAGGGTTTTATTTAAATTTAGAAAAAATTTATAATTTGTGTAAAAGATATAAATCTTACTTAATAGTAGATATGGCCCATGGATCTCATTTAGTTTTAGATAATTACTATACAAATTGTTTTGATGTTGCAATTACAAGTTTTCATAAAAATTTGTCAGCCTTAACTCCATCATCTGCTATCCTTATAAATAATATGGATATATATGAAGAAATCAAAAGAAACATGGCTATTTTTCAAACTTCTTCTCCATCCTATCTTATTTTAGAATCCATAGATGAAATGATAAGTAAATTTGATATTTTTAATGAATTATATTATAAATTAGATCAAAACTTAGATAGTATATATAATATTAAGTTAGAAAAACTCTCAATACTAGATTTTGATATTTATAGTAAGGATAAAAGTAAAATTATTATATCGACTAAAAATACAAATATTTCTGGAAATGATCTGGCAAAATTTTTAAGGTGTGAAAAAATTGAAGTTGAAATGGCTTATCCTAGTTATATTCTTCTAATTACAAGTATTTTCAATACTAAAGACGATTTTATGAGGTTAGAAAGAGCTCTTTTAAAAATTGATAATAATATTAAAGTTGATAGCTATGCAAAATATAATATCAGTGATTCTTCTTACTTAAAGATCCCACAAAAAAAGTATGACATTTACCAAACTTTAAATAAAGAAACTAAATATGCAAATGTTGGTGAATGCATTAATAAGATTTCTGCTTCATATGTATATGCCTATCCACCAGGTATACCTATATTAATACCAGGTGAGATTATTGATGTTGATATTATAGATACAATCAACTTTTTTTGTCAAAATGACATTTTGCTTAATATTAAAAATAACAAGATTAATATTATTAATTGACAAATTAATGAATACATGATATCCTAAGAAAGAAAAAAGGAGAATACATATGAAAAGAATTGTAACTTTAAACACAAGAAATCTCCACAAAAGCAAAAAACATGGTGGTTGTGGCGAATGCCAAACATCTTGCCAATCAGCATGTAAAACTAGCTGTGGAGTGGCTAACCAAGAATGTGTTAGCAAAAAAAATAAATAATAATTTTTTACTTATCTGATCTCACTCAGATAAGTTTTTTATTTTTCAATTATTTGTTAGTTTATTTACAATTCCTAGTATTTTACTATAATATTTTAAGGAGTTTTTATGATACACCAATACAAAGCCAAGGGCTTTAACATAGTTTTAGATACATATAGTGGATCAGTTCATGCAGTAGATGATGTTACTTATAAAATTATTTCAATGTTTGAAGATTTTAGTAAGGATCAGATAAAAGATACTATACTAAGTACATATGATATTAATGATGATCAATTTAATGAAGCTTATAGTGAGGTTAGAGAATTAATAGATGAGGGTCTCTTATTTTCTAAAGATATATTTGAAGATATATCTTTAGATATTAAAAATAGAGAGACCTCTGTTAAGGCTATATGTTTAAATGTAGCTCATACTTGTAATCTATCATGTGAGTACTGTTTTGCTAAGGGTGGAAAATACCATGGAAAAGATGCAATCATGGATATTGATACTGCAAAATCAGCTATTGATTTTTTAGTTGAAAATTCTTCTAATCATTATAATCTTGACGTTGATTTTTTTGGAGGAGAACCTTTATTAAACTTTGACTTGGTTAAAGAAACAGTATCTTATGCTAGAAGTTTAGAAGATAAGTATAACAAGCATTTTAATTTCACACTAACTACAAATGGAATGTTATTAGATGATGATGTAATAGAATATTTAAATGAAAATATGAAAAATGTAGTCTTATCTTTAGATGGAAGGGCTGAAAAACATGACCATTTTAGAAAAAAATTAAATGGAGAAGGATCTTTTAATGAAGTAGTACCTAAATTTCAAAATTTTGTCAAAAAAAGAGGTGATAAAGAGTACTATATGAGAGGTACTTTTACTGCCAATAACCTTGATTTTACTGAAGATATTAAAACTTACCTGGATTTAGGATTTGATAGAACTTCTCTAGAGCCAGTAGTTGGTAATGAAACAGAATCCTACGCACTAAAAGAAGAGCATCTAGAAACAATATATAATGAGTATGAAAAACTTGCTGATATGATGATTGAAAAAATAGATCAGGGTGAAAATTTCGTATTTTACCATTATATGATAGATTTAGAAAATGGGCCTTGTGCTCACAAAAGAATAAGTGGATGTGGATCTGGAACAGAATATATGGCTATAACCCCTACTGGAGGAATATATCCATGCCATCAATTTGTTGGAAATGATGACTTTCTATTAGGAAACTTGGAAGAAGGCATTAAAAAACACGAAATAATAGATGAGTTTAAACAGTGCAATTGTTATTCTAAAGATGAATGTAGGTCATGCTGGGCAAATATGTATTGCTCAGGAGGTTGTGCTGCTAATAGTTACAATGCTACTGGTGATATAAACAATATCCATGAATATTCCTGCAAACTATTTAGAAAAAGAATTGAAATGGCTATAGCTGTAAAAATATATGAATATATGAAACAAACAGAAGAAGAATTAGTATAATAAAAATCCAAACAAGTATTAAACTTTCAGATTAGTATTTGTTTGGATTTTTTATGATTTTTTCTCAGAGGCAAGAGCAAGTACCCTTATTGTTTGAGGATTTTTATCTTTAACTACTTTTATAATCTCTCTTACAGTTGATCCAGTTGTTATTAAATCATCTATAATTAGAACTTTTTTATTTGTTAAATCCTTTGTTAATGAAAAGGCACCCTTTAGGTTTATCTTTCTTTCATCTCTATCTAAGGTATGTTGGGCTTTGGTTTTCTTAATTTTTTTAAATTCTGGTAGATATGTCATACTTGTTTTATCTATAAATAAATCACAAATCATCTTCATATGATCAAATCCCCTAACATTTATACTCGACTTAGAAGATGGTGTGTATATCAGATAATCAAAGCTAGCTAGATCTTTATCCTTTATGTAATTATATACAAATGAAGAAAAAACATGTGCTAAACTTGTATTTCTATCAAATTTATACAAAGCGAGTAGTTTTTTAAAGTATTCATTATAGAAGTAGATTATATGGACATCAGTATTATCTATCCTAATAATTCTGTTATCTTCATCTAATTTTTCTAGACATTTCCTACATAAATTATGGTTTAATTGGTATTCTTCCTTACATAGATAACAATAATTTTTGTCCATAAATAAAAAATCAAGCATCTTTGATATCCTTAATAGTTTCTATCCAATAGTTAAGGTTGGTATACCTATTATTAGAAGTGTTATTATCGATCATGGTTTTTAAAATTCCCCTATCTCCTAATAAAACAACAGTTTTCTTTGCTCTAGTTATAGCTGTATATAAAATATTCCTAGTTAAAAGCATATATGAAACCTGCATCATAGGTATTATAACACAATCAAATTCTGATCCTTGGGATTTGTGAATGGTTATTGCATATGATAAGTCTAGGTCAGAAATATCTTCTTTGTTATATTCTACAAGCTTGCCATCATAAAATATAACCTTGACTTTCTCTTCTGTTTGATCAATATCCTCAATAAATCCAATGTCTCCATTAAAAACTCCTGTTTCATAACCATCATTTTCATTAATAGATTTAAGGTCATAATTATTTCTAATTTGCATTACTTTATCACCTTTTTTAAAGGATCTATTGTTAATTGATAGAGAAGATTTTTCATCATTTAGGCTTTTTTGGAGTATTTCATTTATATGGTTAGTTCCATAATTGGTTTTTTTACTGGGAGTTAAGATTTGTATATCTTTTATAGGGTCATATGAATAAAAATTTTTCAGTCTTAATTTTACAAGGTCAACTAGCTTTTTATCAAAATCATGTAAACTAGCATCTATGAAAAAGAAGTCTTTACCATCTTCATTTAATTTTGGATAAATACCCTCATTTATCCTGTGTGCATTTACTATTATATTAGACTGGCTTGCCTGTCTAAATACTTTTTTAAGCCTGATTGATTGGATTTTAGTTTCTAATATGTCTTTTAATACATTACCAGGTCCTACTGATGGTAGCTGATCGCTATCACCCACTAGGATCAAGGCAGTCTTAGGCCCAATTGCCTGCAAAAGACTTTTCATCAAATAAATATCTACCATACTTGTTTCATCTACTATTACATAATCACATTCTAAAGGATTTTCTTCATTATATTCTGGTAATATTTCATTTGGTTTTATCCCAATAATTTTATGAATTGTGTAGCTATCTTCACCTGTAGATTCCCTCATTCTTTTAGCAGCTCGACCTGTAGGAGCCATTAGAAAATATGATAGGTTATTATCTTTAAGGATGCTTGTAATTGCTCGTATTATTGTTGTTTTTCCTGTACCTGGTCCTCCAGTTATTACTAGAAGCATTTTTTCAAAGGCCGTTTTTATAGCCAATTTTTGCTCCTTAGAAAATGTAGTTAATTCATCATTGATAGATATTTCAAAAGGATACTCTGCCTTTAGCCTTTGAGCGAGGTTTAAGGCTACTAATTTTTCTGCTTTAAGCAATTTTGTTTGGTAGATATATATTTTATTATCTATCATAACCTGGCTAATATTACCCTGGATAAGGGATTTTTCTAAGGCATTATTTACAGAATTATTATCTACTTTTAATAGATAGGATGCTTTTCTTATTAGATCTTCACGCTCTAGAGAAGTATGGCCATTCATATCAGCTTCAAATTCTAATGTATATTGTATTCCAGATTTTAATCTAAAGGGTGATATTAAATTTATATTCATATTAACAGCTATATTATCTGCAAGCTTAAATCCTACACCGTCTATATCCTCTATAAGTTTGTAAGGATTAGATTTTATAATATCTATAGTATCATCCCCATAGGTTTTATAAATTTTAAGGGAGAGTTTATATGATATATTTAGACTTTGTAAGTATTGGATTGATCTTCTAGAATCTCTACTATCTTTAGTGGATAATTTTATATCAGCTAATTTGTTTTTCCCAATCCCATTTATCTCCAAAAGTTTTTCTGGGTTATCATAAATGATATCTACAGAATCTTTTCCGAATTTTTCATAGATAGACTCAGCAGTTTTTTTCCCTACACCTTTTATTGCGCCAGATGATAAATATTTTACTATGGAGTCTTTATCAGTAGGTTTTTTTATATCAATATTACTGACATTTATTTGCTCGCCATATTTATCATGGTATATTAGCTCACCACTAACTGCTACCCTATCTCCAACAGAAAAAAATGGCATAATACCTACGCATGTAATATCAGAATCTGAAGTTTCTAATTTTAATATGGTATAACCATTTTCTTCATTTCTAAATATTATGTTTGATATTATGCCATCTAAATTCATTTTATCCTACTTATTAGTTCTAATTCGTTTAATATCAGCTCCTAGGGCAGAGAATTTTTCAACTAAATCACTATATCCCCTATCAATATGATAGATATCAGATATTACAGTCTCACCTTCAGCTACTAGACCTGCCATTACTAAGGCAGCTCCAGCCCTTAAGTCAGTTGCTTTTACATTTGCTCCATGTAATTTGTCAACTCCAGCAATGGTTGCTCTGTTTCCACTTGTTGCTATAACAGCTCCCATTTTTGAAAGCTCATCTGCGTGCATGAACCTATTTTCAAATACTGTTTCCTGAATCCTACTTTCACCCTTACTTAGTGTAAGCAAGGACATAAATTGTGCTTGGACATCAGTAGGAAAACCTGGGTATGGAAGAGTTTGGATATTTGTAGGTTTAAGTTTTTCATTAGCTTTTACTATAATAATATCTTCTTCTTCTCTCTCATCTATATCTGCACCGATTTCT
Organism: Anaerococcus sp.; assembly: GCA_030825745.1. Lineage (GTDB taxonomy): Bacteria > Bacillota > Clostridia > Tissierellales > Peptoniphilaceae > Anaerococcus. The sequence goes on along the minus strand of JAPJPH010000041.1, from coordinate 1,909 downwards.
ATAAGCTTAGCAATCACAGGTCTTATATGACTACCGATTACATTATTGATTTTAACATTACCACCTGTCATCGCAGCAGCCAGCATATAAGTTGCCGCTTCTATCCTATCAGGAATAATTGTATGTCTTGTTCCAGTAAGTTTTTCTACCCCTACAATTGTTATTGTAGATGTTCCTGCCCCTTTAATGTTTGCTCCCATTTTTGATAAAAATGATGCCAAATCTACTATTTCAGGTTCTTTTGCTGCATTTTCAATTATAGTTTCTCCCTTTGCTAGGGTCGCTGCCATCATAATATTTTGGGTAGCTCCAACAGATGGGAAATCTAAGTATATTTCATTACCAAGTAATTCTTCTTTAGCTTCGATATATATCTGATCATCTGTTTGATCTGTATCAGCTCCTAAGGCCTTGAATCCTTTTAGGTGGAGGTCTATTGGTCTAGATCCTATATTACATCCTCCAGGTGCCCTAGTTAGAGCCTTGTTAAATCTAGATAGCAATGGTCCCATAACTACAAAGGATGCTCTCATTTTATCCATTAATTCAAAGGGTGTTTCAAATGTATTTATGGAACTTGAGTCAATCTTTAATGTATTATCATCAATGTAATGAACCTTAGATCCTAGGTGTTTAAGTATTTGGATCATTATCTCAACATCTTTTAAATCTGGGACAGCATCTAGGATAATCTCCTCAGTCCCTAATACACAAGCTGCTAATATTGGAAGGGCAGAATTTTTTGCTCCTGAAATATTTACTTCTCCATTTAAAGGTCCATTAGGTTTTATAACTAGTACTTCTTTTTGCATTTATTATCCTTATTTAGTTCCAAATAGTCTATCTCCAGCATCTCCTAGACCTGGAACTATATAACCATTTTCATTTAACTTCTCATCTAATTGGGCTATAAATATATCTACATCAGGGTGTTTTTCTTCTATAGCTTTAACTCCATCTGGTGCAGCGATTATACATAATAATTTAATTTGCTTGCATCCTTTTTCTTTTAGTCTATCTATTGCATCTATTACAGATCCACCTGTGGCAACCATAGGATCTACAACTAAGATATCCCTAGATGTGATATCTGATGGTAGTTTGCAATAATATTCAACAGGCTTTAGGGTTTCTTCGTTTCTATACATACCTATATGGCCTATTTTTGCTGCAGGAAGTACTTCTAGCACTCCATCTACCATACCAAGACCGGCTCTAAGTATTGGTACTATACCAAGTTTTTTACCTGCAAGTCTATATCCCTTTGTTTTAGTAATTGGTGTTTGTATTTCAAATTCTTCTAATTTTACATCTTTTGTTGCTTCATAAGCTAGAAGCATTGCTATTTCTGTAACTATAGATCTAAATTCATTAGATCCTGTATTTATATCTCTTAGGATTGTTATTTTATGTTTAATTACTGGATGGTCTAGTACACTTATATTTCCCATTTTTATCTCCTATACATATTCAATATCGCCTGAAGCAGACTTTCTCATTCTATTCATTATACTCTTACCCAAATCATTATCCATTACACCTTGTGCAAGGATAATGTCCACTCCAAGTTTATCCATTTTTCTTAGGGATGAAAATAAAACATGACTCATATAACTTAAGTCATTAAAATCGCCCAAGCTTATAGTTTCATAATCATTAAATAATTTAATGTTATTTTCAAAAACTAATATTCCAACTTTATTGCCACTATTTTTATAATAGTCAGCTTTTTCTTTTATAACAGTTGGTGCTTTTTTACCAATAAAAACTTTCATTTTAGCATTAGGCGCGTAATGTTTATATTTCTGACCTGGAGATTTCGGTATTTTAGAATCATCTACTAAGGCATCATCTAATTTTAAATTATCTAATATTTTATCAAGCATTTCAAATGTATAAAATCCAGGTC
>JAPJPH010000040.1:260-7972 GCA_030825745.1 Anaerococcus sp. | reverse complement strand
TAGACTAAGGTTATTAATCTTTGCATCTATTTTTGTGTAAATACTAGGATTTTCATGTCTGGTAAAAAATTGATCATCATCCATGGCAGATACTTCTAAATTAAAATCTTTGATAAGCTCATCAACTCTCATCAAATCCTGGGTATATTGGTAAGTGGCATGAATTTTTTTCTCAGTGTTATTATCAAATATGTATGAGCCATTTTGGCAAACTGAATATTCGCCCTCATTACATAAATCTAGTTGTTTTAACAGCTTAATCATACCATCAAAGGGTCTACCTGAAACTAGCGAAACCCTAACCCCAAGTGATCTAACTTTTTTAATAGCCTCTATATTCTTTTTTGAAATTGTTTTAACTGGTGAAACTAAGGTTCCATCCACATCTATGGTTATATATTTAATCATATCTAGATTATACTCTTTTTTTTAGGATAACTAATATAGTTATTTTTGGGTATATATAAGCTAGTAGTGTTAAATTAAAGAATAATTTAAGGAGGACATATGATTATAGGAGTACCTAAAGAGATAAAAGATCATGAATCAAGGGTTGCCATTATACCAGGAGCCTTATTAGAGCTTGTTAAAGATGGCAATGAGGTTTTAGTCCAAAGTGGTGCTGGAGAAGGTTCTGGAATTTCTGATCAGGATTATAAGGATGCTGGTGCAGAAATAGTAGACAATGCAGCAGATGTTTGGGAAAATTCAGATATAATCTATAAGGTAAAAGAACCTCTAGAAGAAGAGTACAAATATTTTAGAGAAGATTTAATTATCTATACCTACCTACACCTAGCAAGTAACGAAGAGCTAACCAAGGCCTTAGTGGATAATAAGGTTACAGGCATAGGTTTTGAGACAGTACAATTAGATAAGACCCTTCCACTTTTAAAGCCAATGTCAGAAATAGCAGGTAGGATGGCAGTCCAAGAAGGAGCCCATTATCTAACAAAACCTGTAGGTGGTAGAGGACTTATCCTTCAAGGAGTTCCAGGAGTTAAGCCTGCCCATGTAGTTATAGTGGGGGCTGGAGTTGCTGGTAGTGCAGCTACTAGGATAGCAGTAGGTATGGGAGCTAGGGTTACAGTATTAGATGTAAACATAGATGCCCTAACCCGCCTATCAGAATTATTCCCAGATAAGATAGAGACCCTATATTCTAATCCTTTAAACATAGAAAATGAGGTAGTAGACGCAGACCTAGTTATATCAACCGTCCTAATCCCAGGTAGCAAGGCTCCTCAACTAATAAAAGAAGAGTATGTAAAAAAAATGAGAGAAGGTTCTGTAATAGTCGATGTGGCAATAGACCAAGGTGGATCTACAGATTTAACAAAAAATCATCCAACAACCCATACAGACCCAGTATTTACAAAATATGGGGTAACACATTATTCTGTTGCAAATATCCCAGGTGCAGTTGCCCTAACATCAACCTATGCCCTATCTAATGCAACAACCAAGTATCTAAAGGCCATAGGAAAATTAGGCCTAAAAGAAGCTATAGAAAAATTCCCAGAACTGGCTAAGGGTGTAAATACCTATAAGGGTGATGTTGTATATGAACCAGTTGCTAAGGATAATGGCTACGAATACAAAGAATTAAAAATAACAGAATAATATCCTAAAATGGAATTAAACAAAAAAAGATACAATGATTTAGATACCTATCTAAAGAGAAAATTTAATAAAAAAATAATAAAGCTCCCCTTAGACGGGGGCTTTACTTGCCCTAATAGGGATGGAACTATATCCAAAAAAGGATGTATATTTTGCTCGGATGAGGGCTCTGGAGAGTGGTGTCAAAGAGATGTTGATATAAAAAAACAATTAGAACTTCAAAAACAAAGACTTAAAAAGCCTGGTAGAGATGAGGGTTATATAGGATATTTTCAAAATTTTACCGCAACATATGGACCGGTTGATAAAATGAAAAAACTCTTTTTAAAAGTACTTTCTGACAATGATATTGTAGGCTTATTTGTTGCAACTAGAGCAGATTGTTTGAGTGATGAAGTTTTAGAAATTTTATATCAGATATCAAAAAAGACCTTTTTAGTGGTAGAAATCGGAATGCAAAGTGTAAATGATGCTACCATAAAATTAATTAATAGGGGTTATACTCATCAGACTTTTAACCAAGGAGTAAATAAGTTAATTGATCATGGTATAAATGTCCTAGTCCACCTAATAATTGGCTTGCCATATGAAAATCAAACTGATTATGAAAGGGCCATAGACTATGTAAATAGCAAAAAGATTTGGGGCATTAAAATTCATAACCTTTATGTAGAAAAAGATAGTAGGCTTGAAAGATTTTATATACAAAATAACCTAGACTACGCTATAAGTAAGGATGATTATATTGAAATAGTTTGTAGGCTTTTAAGACTTTTAGATAAGGATATAATAATAAATAGGCTAACAGGAGATGGGATAAAAGATAAGATATCCTTTCCCAAGTGGGCTAAAAATAAGGCTATGATCCTTTCAAGTATAGATAAAAAACTCAAAGAAGAAGATTTAAGGCAGGGAGATTTATGCAAAGAAAATTAGAAAAAAAATACTATGTAAATGAACTAGGGGAAAATGACCTATACTCAGATAAGACTAAAACTTTACTTTTAGTTGTAGATGAGCAAGATAGGCTAATGGTAACAATGGATTCTTATGAAGAAATAATGAGAAATACCCTAGCCCTAATAGATGGATTTAAAGAATATGATATGCATGTAATTGCAACAGAACAATATCCAAAGGGCCTAGGTAGGTCAAATGAGAAAATCCTTGAAAAAATCGATGAAGATAAGGTATTTTCAAAGACAATATTTGATGCAGCTATCCCAAGTGTAATGGATTATATAAAAGAAAATAAGATAGAAAAAGTCCTAGTGACAGGAGCAGAAGGCCATATATGCATCTACCAAACAGTTAGAAGCCTACTTGACTATGGTCTAGAAGTATTTTTTGTAGAAGATGCTATAACAAGCTTTAAAAAATCTCAAAAAGACCTTGCAAAAACATCCTTAGAAAAAATGGGTGCTGTAACAGTAAATACAGAAATGGTCTTATTTGACCTAGCAAGAGACTCCAAAGATCCTCACTTTAAGGCCATTAGTAATTTGGTTAAGTCTCTTAGATAATTAATAAGAAATAGATAATAAAATCAAGATGAAAATTAGGATATATAATTTAGCTCAAACCCCAAAGTCAAAAATACTGACGGAGGGGTTTTATTATATAAAAGTTTAAAAGATCTCATAAACAAGTGATAAATTGTTGACAATTATCTAAGGCTATTATAAAATTAATCTGTAAGCGGTTACAGGAGATGGATGTATCCTTAAAAATAAAGGCGAAAACTGAAAGGTAGGTGAATGAGAATGGATATCTACGATATTGCAAGACTTAGTGGCTATTCTACAGCTACAGTTTCAAGGGTAATAAATAAGCAAAATAACGTAAGCAAAAAAGCCAAGGATAAGATAGAAGCGATCATTAAAGAAAATGGTTATACACCTAATAGGATAGCTAGGTCCCTAGCAAGGTCATCGACCCAGTTAATAGGGATAATGGTGCCTGATATAAGAAAATATTTCGAGTCCCAGGCAGCCTACCTCTTAGAAAAAAATCTAGAGAAGAAGGGCTTTACAGCTATTTTGTGTGTAACAACGAATGATTTAAAAAAGAAGAAAAAATACCTTGATGTTTTAGTAGAAAATAAGGTTGAAGCCATTATAGGAGTAGGATCAACCTATGAACAAGAAGAATTTTTTAATAACCTTGTAGAATTATCTGAAGAAATTCCTATGGCTATGCTAAATGTAAATGCTAACATAAAAAGTGATAGAATTGTCAAAGTATATATTGATGAAATAGATGCTATGGACCAGACAGTTAGTTTACTTAATAAAAAAGGCTATAAGAAAATCCTGTATGTATCACTTGACCAAGGCTATAAGACCAGGTCTTATATAGCAAAGAAGGCAGGTTTCATAGAGGCCTTATATCAATATTATTCAAAATGTGAATTTATTGAATTTAAAATAAGTGATTTAGATTCTGATATGGATAAACTGGTTGATTTTATCAAAGAAAAAGACTTCGATGCTATTCAATTTGAACTAGATATCCTAGCAGTCAATTTCTACAAGAAGTTTGTAAATAGGGGATATAAGATACCAGAAGATGTAGCAATTATAGGTTTTGATAATACCGATGCAACGGAGTATACAAATGTTAGAATTTCATCTGTTGATCAAAGGATAAAAGAACAAGTAGACCTTGCCCTAGATAACTTATTTAAATTAAAAGATAAGGATCAAGCCATTACAAACATAGAGATTAAGGCAAGATTAATAGATAAGCAAACAACCTAAGAAAGGAGATGTTATGAAAAAAACACTTAAAAATATTATCATACTTTTTAGCCTGGTGATCTTATTAAGTTCATGTCAGGCTAAGAATAATGAGCATAAGATAACTATAAGGGTTGGACACAACCAATCACAAAGCCACCCTACCCACCTAGGACTTCTAGCCTTTGAAGATTATGTAGAAGAAAGATTAGCAGATAAATATGATATAGAAGTTTATCCATCAGAGCTATTAGGAAGTCAAACAGATATGGTTCAATTAACACAAACAGGTGCCATTAATATATGCGTAGCATCAAATGCCATCCTTGAAACATTTAACGATATCTGGGAGATATTTAACCTACCTTATTTATTCCAATCAACTGAAAGCTACCACCATGTAATGGATGATAAATCTATTACAGATCCTATTTTTGAATCTACCATAGATGGGGGACTTCAAGGGGTTACATGGTTGGATGCAGGCTCTAGATCTTTTTATACTAAGGATAAACCAATAGAAAGTCCAGATGACCTAAAAGGTCTAAAGATAAGGGTTCAACAATCGCCAACTAATGTAAGAATGATGCAATTATTTAACTCCTCAGCATCACCTATGGGATTTGGTGAAGTATACACTGCCCTTCAATCAGGAATCATAGATGGGGCAGAAAATAATGAGATGAGTATAACTGATAACGGCCATGGGGAAGTATGCAAGTATTACTCATATGATATGCACCAGATGGTTCCAGATATAGTTATAGCAAATTATACTTGGCTAAATAGCCTAGATCCAGAAGATAGGAAGGTTTTTGAAGAAGGATTTAAAGTATTAAATAAAGAACAAAGAAAACAGTGGAATATAGCAGTAGAAAACTCTAAGAAAAAGGCAGAGGAAGAAATGGGAGTTAATTTTTCATATCCAGACCAAAAGCCATTCGTTGACCAAGTAGCCCCACTAACCAAGGAAGTTCTTGAAAGAAATACTAAGTTAGTCCCATTTTATGAGAAAATCCAAGAATATAATGAACAATTTCCAGCTAAGGAGAGTAATCAATGAGAAAAACCATAGATAATTTATTAAAAGTCCTAGCAGGATTGACCCTAGCTATTATGTTTTTACTGGTTATTTGGCAAGTATTTACTAGATATGTCTTAAATAATCCATCAACATGGTCAGAAGAACTAGTAGCATATTTATTTGCCTGGACTACCCTATTTGGGGCAAGCCTTGTAGTAAGTGAAAAAGGCCATATGAACATACCGATCTTATTTGATAAGGTTAGCGATAATAAGAAAAAAGGATTAGCCATTTTCTCTGAAATAATGATTTTGGCTTTCTCCCTTGTAGTTTTAACAATTGGTGGGATTTTAATAACAAAACTCGCCCTAAACCAGAAAACTTCATCTCTATCAGTCCCTATTGGCGTATTTTATATACCCCTTCCTATAACAGGGGTTATTAATACAATCTATGCTATTTTAAATATAAAAGACATCAAAAATGGTAATAGTAGTTTTGTAAATAGTGAAGATATGTATGAAAACTTAGAATCAAATATTTTGAAAGGAGAAAGTAAATGAGTGCCAATGCCCTAGCTATTATTTTAGTAGTACTGGTAGTATTACTTATTACAGGAGTACCTATAGCATTTTCTATCGGTATAGCATCCATAGTAACAATATTGACTACAGTAAACCTTGAAGTTGCAACCCTTACAGCAGCCCAAAGAACCTTCGTAGGTATGAGTTCATTTACCCTAACTGCTATTCCATTTTTTATTTTGGCAGGAAATCTTATGAACGAGGGTGGAATAGCCAAAAGATTGGTAGATTTTGTAATGGCAATTTTAGGTAGACTACCAGGAGCCCTATTAGTTACAAATATTGGAGCCAATGCCTTATTTGGAGCTATATCAGGATCAGCATCTGCCGCAGCTGCAGCGGTTGGATCAATGGTAAAAGAAGGAGAGCAAAAGCAAGGTTACGATAAGGCGCTATCTGCTTCAGCCAATGGTGCCTCTGCCCCTGCAGGGCTTTTAGTACCTCCATCAAATGCTCTAATAACATATTCCCTAGTATCAGGTGGAACATCAGTAGCAGCCCTTTTCCTAGCAGGATATATACCAGGACTAATATGGTCTATTGGTTGTATTATAGTTGCAATTTTAATAGCCAAGAAAAAAGGATACAAGGCTAGTAATGAGAAATTCTCCTTTAAAAATCTAGGTATATCTACAGTTAGAGCCCTACCTTCTCTAGGACTTATTGTAGTAGTTATAGGTGGTATAGTTGCTGGCGTATTTACAGCAACAGAAGGATCAGCCATATCTGTCCTATACTCCCTAATCCTTGGTTTTATATATAAGAACTTAAATATGAAAAAGCTATGGCAGGTTATAGTGGACTCAGCAAAAATGAGTGCAATAGTAGTTTTTCTAATAGGAGTAAGCAATATCTTATCTTGGGTAATGGCCTTTACTGGGATTCCACAAATGGTTGGAAACGCCTTACTAAGCCTATCTAGCAATAAATATGTTATTTTATTGATAATGAATGTGATATTACTAGTATCTGGAACCTTTATGGATGTAACACCAGCCATATTAATATTTACACCATTATTCTTGCCAATAGCTCAATCATTTGGAATTCACCCAGTTCATTTTGGACTTATGATAGTCTATAACCTATGTATAGGAAATATAACACCTCCAGTTGGAAACACCCTATTTGTTGCCATAAAGGTAGGAGATAGCTCCCTAAGCAAGGTTATGGGATATATGCTCAGATTTTATGGAGCGATCCTAATAGGTCTACTCTTAGTAACATATTTACCTATGGTATCAATGTATCTGCCAATAAAAGCAGGATTAATATAAGCTAATAAAAGAAAAATGCCCGCTTTGGGCATTTTTTAATTAAATAGTTCTAGATATTGTCCATAACCATTTTCTTCTAATTTTTCTTTTGGGATAAATTTAAGGCTAGCACCATTTATACAGTATCTAAGTCCTCCCTTATCAGCAGGGCCATCTTTAAAAACATGGCCTAGGTGGCTGTCAGCTTCCTTGGACCTAACTTCAGTCCTAATCATGCCATGGGAATAATCACCATGCTCACTTATTTGCTTATCATCTATGGGTCTTGTAAATGATGGCCATCCACAACCTGCATCATACTTATCAGTTGATGAAAATAAAGGCTTACCACTTATGATATCTACATAGATTCCATCTTCATAAAAATCATCATATTCACTTGAAAATGGTCTTTCTGTAGCATTTTCTTGGGTAACCTTATATGAAATTTCACTTAGAGATTTTTTTAATTCATCCTTATTTTTAT
>JAPJPH010000040.1:0-250 GCA_030825745.1 Anaerococcus sp. | reverse complement strand
ATCAGTCATACTGCCTCCTTATATAAATAAAATACCCAATATAGAAAATTTATACATATTTAAGTTTAAGTTAAGTCATTTACTATAAATATAATTATATAAGAGTAAAAATTAAAAAAGGGACTTGAAAAAATTTATAGCCTTAGTATACTAATTATGTAAGTTAGCACTTGATGAGTTTGAGTGCTAAGAGAAAAATAACTTATTAAGGAGTTAATCATGCAACTAAAACCAATAGGCGATAGAATAG
>JAPJPH010000039.1 GCA_030825745.1 Anaerococcus sp. | reverse complement strand
TTTTAAGAATGAATAAATCCACCATTATCGTTAGAAGAACCTCCACGGAAAGTCTCACTAAGCCTGCGGGCTAATCGCCTCCACCAGCTGGCAGGTGCCAATTGGCTACCGACCAGGAGAGGTAAAATTTCCTAATAGATTCTTCTAACGATGGTACAGTGATTATTCATAGTTTTTAAACAGTCCCTTTACTGGTTATTATCATTTTTTCTAATAAGTTCACTTAGGATGAAGCCTTCTTTTCCCTCAAACCTAATCTTAGTCCAAGCTTGTCCATTAGAATCTACATCTTCTAGCTTTTCTACCTCAGTATTTTCATTTAAAGTTCCAATAACATTCTCAGCCTCAGAATTTGGCTCTGACCTATAATTTGAAGTTGTTATAACAACAAATTTCTCTAGATTTTCTTGATTTTCATTTGGGTTATTGGTAGCTGCTTGATCCTTATTATTTTCATTATTATTTTCATTATTGTTTTCATTATCTTGCTTATCCTGATCGTTGGGATCCTTCTTTTGAGTATCCACATTAATAGCTTCATCTTCTTTATTTATATTATCAAAAACAGAATCTACCTTGACATCCTTACTCGTATAGGTATCTTCTTCTTTTTGACAAGAACTTAGAAAAATACCTAGAATAAGCAAAGCCGCAAGTTTTTTTACCTTCATTTTCTCCTCCAAAATCCAAATAGTTTTTTTTCCTTTTTCTTAGGGAGCTCTTCTTTTTGAACAACAAATTCATTATCTATAAATTTATCTTCTATAACTTTTTTAGGATTTGTCATACTTAGTTTAGCAAAGTTTTCATCACCTATAATATCCTTATATAAATTGATATACTCCCTTATATCTGGCTTTCTCCACTCGCTTTGATGGGCATCAGTAGCTAGGATATGGACCATATTTTTTTCCAAGAGTGTTTTTACAGTTTCGGGGTTTGTCTTTATAGATGAATAGTTTACCTGAACTAGGGCACCTTTTTGAATAAATTGTGCTAGGTAATCTGGATCTTTTTTTACATAATCATATCTTTCAGCATGGGCTATGATTGGAGTATAGCCTTCTAGTTGTAGGTTATAAAATAAATCTTCCAAAAAATTAGGCTTATTTAAAAAAGATAGCTCGCATAGAAGATATCTTGAATTATTCAAGCTAAGAACCTTGCCCTCTTTTAGATTCTTGTTTATATCAACATCTACCTGGATTTCATGACCTGGATATATGGTAAAATCTAAAGACTTCTCCTTGATCTTTCTATTTAGGACATCAACCTTATGTTTAATCTCAAGTGGATCTACTAAATATCTTCCCTTATCATAATGGCTAGTTGCTATAATCTCACTAAAACCACTTTCTATATACATATCTACCATCTTCAAAGACTCATCTATACTTTTAGATCCATCATCTACCCCATAGATGATATGGTTATGGATATCTATCATTTTAGTAGTAGTTTCCATATCTTTGTTTTTTAACTGGCATATGGGTTAGGACTGCCCCTAGGATTTTAGGGTTTACCTTCATTAAATTATCTATAGCTGCTGATATATCTTCTCTTTTAGTATCATTAGATTTAATAGCAAAGATAACCCCATCTGATAGGGTAGATATAACGGATGCATCTGTAAATAATCCAACAGGAGGTGTGTCTATAAATACATAGTCATAATGTTGGGATAGGGTTTCAACTAGGTTTTTCATTGCATTTGATGATAATAACTCGGCTGGGTTTGGTGGTATAGGACCTGCAAATATAATATCCATTTTTTCTTGCTCAGATGATTTGTTTATAGCCCTATCTAGATTTACCCTTCCAGTTAATAGATTTGTCATACCTACATTATCCTTTACCCCAGCTATATCCATTATAGAAGGGCTCCTTAGGTCACAATCTAGGAGTATAACCTTCTCTCCTACCTCTGCAAATGACTTTGCTAGGTGATAAAGAACTGTAGACTTACCCTCTGCAGGTTTTGCACTAGTAATAGATATTACCTTCTTCTTTTGATCAACCTCACTAAATTGTATGTTGGTCCTTATGGAACGAATCGCCTCATCATACATAGAAGCTGTATAATACTTGTTTTTTGCCATAATTACTTCTCCTGTGCCCTATCTGGTACTATTCCTAGTACTGGTAAGTCAAAATACTCATTAAAATCTTCAACTGACTTGATTGAATTATCACTAAGCTCTTTTAAAATTGAAAAGCCTATACCTAAGATAAAACCTAGCACTAGACCAATAGCAGTATTTTTAACTATACTAGGTGATGAAGGCTCCTCTGGTAGGGTAGCTCCATCTAAGATTTGAACATTATCCACCTTCATAATATCGCCGACAGAATTTTTAAAAATGTTGGCAGTTTCATTTGCTATATCCTTGGCTCTTTCTGGGATAGTATCAACTACTTTGACAGAAATAATCTGGGTGTCCTTGACAGGCTCTATAGATACTTTCTTAGAAAACTCGTCATAATCCATATCAAGGTCCAAATTTTTTATAACACTATCAGCTATACCCTTTGATTTTACTATTTCAGAATATGTTGAAACTAAGGCCTTGTTAGCTTGAATTTGGTTAAACTCTACATTAGTAGGCACATTATTAGGATCATTATTTTGACTAGAATTGCTAACTATCATGGTAGCATTAGAGTCATATTTGGGTGCTATAACAAATTTTGATATAGCAAAACTAAGGCCACCTACTATAATAGACAATATAATAATCAATGGTATATACTTAACAAGTTTTTTAGATAATTCAACTAAATCAATTTCTCTTTCTTCCATTAACTGTTACTCCTTATATTTATATTCTATACAATAATATATGTAAAGAAAGTGTAATTACACCTACTTTATAGTTTATAATAAAATAAACTAAATTTCAATATTACAAATATCATTATACCCCAATTATCATCTAACAATTAAATATATGAGCATATGATAGGTATATAAATGTTATTTAAATTGACATCTTAGGTTTTTTCTAATATAATCATAACGATTATGATATAAAAAATAACATATGGAGTTTAAATGAAAAAATTATCAAAAGAAAAATTGGCAGATATATCCTATAACAAAAGAAAAGATAAAAACATGACTCAAGCGACCTTGGCAGATATTACAGGTATCAATAGAGCCATGATTAGTCGTATAGAGGCAGGTGATTTTACACCATCTATAGAGCAACTTCAAAATCTAGGTGAAGTCCTAGAATTTGAAATAGTAGACTTATTTGAAGAAGAAAATAAAGAAATTATACATGATATAGATAAAAAATATAAGATTGCAGTAGCTGGAACTGGCTATGTAGGTATGTCTATAGCCACATTATTATCTCAACATAATGAGGTAGTAGCTGTAGATATAATAGCTGAAAAAGTGGATATGATAAATAACAAAAAATCCCCTATCCAAGATGACTATATAGAAAAATACCTCAAAGAAAAAAACCTAAACCTAATAGCAACCTTAGATTCTGAAAAAGCATACAAGGATGCAGACTTTGTAGTAATAGCAGCTCCAACTAACTACGATAGCAAAAAAAACTTCTTTGATACATCTGCAGTAGAAGATGTTATTAAACTAGTACTGAAAGTAAATCCACAAGCAACCATGATTATAAAATCAACTATCCCAGTAGGATTTACTAACATGGTTAGAGAAAAATATAATAGTGAAAATATCCTATTTAGCCCAGAATTTCTAAGAGAATCTAAGGCCCTTTATGATAACCTATATCCATCAAGGATAATAGTATCTTGTGATGATAAAAACAAAGATAGGGCAGAAATATTTGCAAAATTACTAAAGCAAGCAGCTATAAAAAAGGACATAGAAACCCTATTTATGGGCTATACAGAAGCTGAGGCAGTAAAACTATTTGCTAACACCTATCTAGCCCTTAGAGTATCATATTTTAACGAATTAGATACCTATGCAGAAAGCAAGGACCTAGATACAGAAGATATCATAAAGGGAGTCTGCCTAGACCCTAGAATAGGTACACACTACAACAACCCAAGTTTTGGATATGGAGGATACTGCCTACCAAAAGATACCAAGCAGCTTTTAGCAAACTTTGATAAAGTCCCACAAAATATGATTTCAGCTATAGTTGAATCCAATAGGACTAGGAAAGATTTTATAGCAGACCAAGTTTTAATGACAGCAGGCACATACTCAGCAAATAGCTCCTGGGATCCTGCAAAAGAAGATGAAACTGTAATAGGTGTATATAGACTTACGATGAAATCAAACTCTGATAACTTCCGTCAATCATCTATCCAGGGAGTGATGAAAAGAATCAAGGCTAAGGGAGCAAAAGTTATAATCTATGAACCAACACTCGAAAATGGCGAAACCTTCTACGGTTCAGAAGTTGTAAATGATCTAAAGAAATTTAAAAAGAAAAGTCAAGCTATTATTGCCAATAGATATGACTCATCACTAGATGATGTAAGAGAAAAAGTATATACTAGAGATATATTTAAAAGAGACTAATAAGGATAATAAATGACTAAATTAGATTTAAAAAACAAAACCATATTTGTAACAGGATCTGCTGGATTTATAGGGTCTTTTCTTGTAATGAACTTGCTTAAAAATTATTCCCCTATAAATATAGTAGGCATTGATAATATGAACGACTACTACGATGTTAGTCTCAAGGAATGGAGGCTTAAAGAGATAGAAAAACTAAGCCAAGAAAATACTGAGTCGACATATATTTTCTATAAAGAAGACATTTCTAATAAAGAAGTAATAGATAAAATATTTGAAAAACACAAACCAGATATAGTTATAAACCTTGCAGCTCAAGCAGGAGTTCGCTACTCTATCACCAATCCAGATGTCTATATCCAATCAAATATCATTGGATTTTATAATATCTTAGAAGCCTGTCGACACTCATATGATGATGGAGAAAAAGGTGTAGACCACCTTGTTTATGCCTCCTCATCCTCTGTTTATGGATCAAATAAAAAAGTCCCATATAGCACAGAAGATAAGGTAGATAATCCAGTATCCCTATATGCGGCAAGCAAGAAATCAAACGAGCTAATGGCTCATTCCTATAGCAAGCTATATAACATACCTTCAACAGGCCTTAGATTTTTTACAGTTTATGGACCAGCAGGTAGACCAGATATGGCATACTTTGGTTTTACTAACAAACTAATAAACAATGAAACTATTGAAATATTCAACTACGGAAACTGTAAGAGAGACTTCACCTATATAGATGATATAGTAGAAGGGGTAAGTAGAGTAATGGAAAAAGCTCCAGAGAGAAAAAAAGGAGAGGATGGACTACCAATCCCACCATACAAAGTTTACAATATAGGAAATAGTAATCCAGAGAATTTATTAGATTTTGTAAATATCCTCCAAGATGAACTAATAAGAGCAAAAGTTCTCCCAGAAAATTACGACTTCGACTCCCACAAAAAACTAGTCCCAATGCAAGCAGGAGATGTACCAATCACATATGCTGATACAAGAGCACTTGAAAGAGATTTTGGATTTAGGCCTGATACCAGTTTAAGAGATGGAATTAGGAAGTTTGCTGAGTGGTATAGGGAGTTTTATAAGCTTTGATTAATTAAAATCTAATAGTCTATAAAAATAAACCTTAAGAAATATTGAATTTAATTTCTTAAGGTTTTTGTTAATCAATAAAGCAAAATATTTTAAAGTACACTACTAATATTAAAACTTTCTATTGATCTTATTGAACATCTTGATTATATAAGATTTATAGAAAATGTAATTAATCAATAAAATTAATACAATAGCGATCAATGAGACTTTTATTGCATATAATATCCAACCTGCCCATGTTATATCATTTATACTAATTATCTTTCCAATTAAAATTATCAGTACAGCAGTAATAAAATCTATTAAAAACTGTTTTACAAAATTGTTAATTGGCCATTTTACAAAATTCTTGGAATCATAAATAGCCATCCAGATAGTTTGATAAAGCATAGCTATTAATGTTCCAATAGCAACTCCAACTAGACCCAAAAATTTAACTAATAATATCGATAAAACAATATTCAAAATTGATGCTACTACATAGTTGCTTTGAGTTTGTTTGTAATGCCCACCTGCTAATATCATTAAGTTATATGGTAACCTTAAACAATGTCCTGCATTGGCTGCTACGATAAGTAATGCAAATATCGGTTGTGTGTAATTTGCATCATTTATTCCTGTTGTATATACTTCTACAAATGGAACTATTAGAACACTTGTCACAGCGAATATAAATATAGTCCCTGTATGTATACTCCATTCAACCCAGCCAAAGAATTTCCACAATTTATCGAATTCCTCTTTTGCAAGCATCTCTCCCATTAAGGATTGTATTCCGTTTGTCATAGATAATAACAATTTCTTAACACCAGATACAACCAAGTTGTATACAGAATAGATTGATACAGCCTCTAGTCCCATGAAAATAGTTAGGACTATATTGTCTGTTCCATCAAGTATAACAGAGGCCACATGTTGGGCTATGCCATTCCATTTTTGTTTAATAGGCTCACCTGAATATTTAATATTCCAATCAACATAATAATTTTTTTTAACATATAGAGAAAGCAATATTGGTCTAAAAAGATATATTAATGATGTAGTTAATTTTACTATATGAATTGATGCTCCTAGTTTTATTAGGATAAAACATGCTATAGTATTTAGTATTAATGTTATTGTTTGAATATTATAAGAAAAATATCCTCTTTGATTTGCAGTTATAAGCAAACTATTTACAATACCAAAATAATATTGAGCAAAAGAGCTTATGCTTATTACTAAAATCATTGTTGCAGTATATAAAATTCCAAAATTTGTTTTTGCTATAAAAGGATATATACCCATCAATATAAGTACATAGACCAAAAGAATCATAGCAAGTCTTGAGAAGAACCTTTGTCCAGAAACAACTATTTTACTAATTTCTTCATCATTCTTTTCTGCCAATGGCTTGTATAGAGATGACTGAATTACAGCTCCTACTCCTAACTCAAGAAATGCTATAATAGCTAAAAATTGTGTAATAGAATTAACCAAACCATTTACTTCTGAACCATATGTTTGTAGAATCAACCTAGGTACTATAAATCCACAAATAATCGTAGTTAATTGAAATATTAATGATGAACTTGTATTAAGGGCTAAAAGTTTTTTTCTATTCACAATATTTAACCTATTTCTTATAATTATTTATTTCGTCCTTGATAGAAATTAATTTCATCATCTACAATTTTCCCATTTTCAATTATCAAAGAGTCTTTCATAACCTTGCAGTATTTATTTTCAACTATTTCATCCAAGTATTTATATATTATCTTTGAATTATTTAGGGTGAAAGTCTTATAAAATATTGATGGTGTGTGGTCTACCACATAATGTAATATTCCTTCAACTTTATAAGTGGGATCTTCTATTGTTGTAGGTATGCTCGTTTCGATACCACCATTTCTATCACAACTTACATCTATTATCATAGAATTTCTCTTCATTCTTTGTAAATCTTCTCTATATATAATATGGTCTTTCCTTTTTACATCCCACAATATACAATTTACAATCACATCATATTCTCCTATTTCTTTTTGCAGTAACTTTTCGGTATGGCGATCATATTGCACCACCTGAGCGCCTAACATATTTAGAACTTTTATAGCTCCTCTTGCTGTATTTCCTTTGCCTATAACTGCTACCTTACATCCATACGGCATTTTCCCATGGCATTGAAATGCATGCATAATAGCAGCTTCTCCAGCGAGTTCATTATTATGCCAAAAAATATGACGACCTCCATCATACATTTTCTCCCAAGCAAAAGCGCTTAATTTTTTATTTATTATTTTATCAGTTATATCTACATTTTGTGTAGCGTGAATCCAACCAAAAATGATTCGACCTTCTTTTAAATTTTCTAAATAATCTGCATCACCTATTTTAGGATCACATATAACATCCATAGTTAATACTTCTTCCTGGGATACAATGTTACAACCAACTTCTTCATATTCTTTGTTTTCTATGCCTAAAACTTCTCCATAGTTTTTTTCAAAAAATAAATATTCTGGATATTTCATTTTTTTTATATCATCAGGAACTATAACTC
>JAPJPH010000038.1:6203-8468 GCA_030825745.1 Anaerococcus sp. | reverse complement strand
AGATTAGTCTAATTTTAATTAATTAGACTGTCTACTTTGGAGGTATCATATCAAAGCTCTGGCTGATAATTTAATTATCAATAGTTAAAGTCAGTTTGTATATCAGTAGGTAGGACTCTTATATCAAGGTCTATTCCCCTATCTTTGATTTCTTTTAGGGTATTTATTTCTTCTCTAGTTAAAAATATTTCATCTCTTATCTTTATTTTTTGATCGCCATTTTTCATATTTCCGAGATTACATTCTTTGATATCAAGCCCGTTTTCTATTAGTCTTTTCAAGTCTTTTGGGCTATCTACTAGGATTAGGATATCTTTTAGGTCATTATCTTTTAACTTATTTACAAGATCTCCTACTTTTATAAAGATTGAATCACAACCTAGAGGAGTTGCTATATCCATTAGCTTAGATTTTTCTATGTCTTCTGCAATTTCATCATTAGCTATTATAATAAGCCTTATATTTTCTTCTCCTACCCAGCTCCTACCTATTTGGCCATGCAGGAGCCTATCGTCAATCCTAACTAGGTTTATATGTTCCATATCTACTCCTTTTTCCATATGTCAGCTGGATATACCTTATCTCCTAACATTTTTTTAAATGATTTTTGGGCTATTTCTAAGTCTTCTTTATAGGTTATTCCTATCCATGTATCATTTGTTGGTAGTAGCTTTACATTGGCCTTCTCATCTTCTATCATCTCACCTATCATATTAGGTAGGACATATTCACAAGTTTCTAGGCTATCTTTATTATCAGATATATATTTTTTGAAATATTCTTCTGATAGGTCTAAAAACTCAGGGTAGGATGCCCATAGGTTCATGGATACATAGGCATCCATATTTAGCATCCCTTCTTTTAGTTTTTCTTTGGATTTTAATTTTCCATCCTCATCTAAGCCTATTTCGTGGGTTTCTATGATATCTACTAGGTTGTTATCCTTATCTACAACAGATACCCCTCTGGTTACTGTTCCATTTTCTGATAGGGTATTTTTAAGTTTATATCCTGCCATTGCTATTTGGAGTTTGGATTTTTTTTCATTATCAGAATCTATTAAAAAGTCATGGAGGGATTTAAAAACTTCCTTGCCATAGTAATCATCTGCATTAATGATTAAAAATGGTTCATTTACTATGCCCTTTACAGCAAGACTGGCATGGACTGTTCCCCAAGGTTTTTTCCTATTTACATTCTCTTTAAGGAAATCTAGGTCCATTTCTTGATAGGCATATTCTACATCTATGATTTTTTCTATCCTTGATCCTATAATTTCTTTAAAGTCTTTTTCTATATCACGTCTAATGATAAAGACAACCTTATTAAAACCAGCTTTTATGGCATCATAGATAGAATAATCTATTATTGTATATCCATTATCATCCATCTTTGCAAGCTGTTTGATACCAGCTCCGTATCTAGATCCTATCCCTGCTGCTAGTACTACTAGTGTTGTATCCATTTTTTACTCCTTTATTTCATATCCATTAGGATTTTTTTGCTGAAAATTGTAAGAATCCTTGCACATATCATATATGTCATATTCGCAAGTAAATCCTAATATTTCATTTGCATAACTTGGGTCTGCATAGGCTTTTGCTACATCCCCCTCACGTCTTTTACTTATTTCATATTTTATTTTTTGGCTAGAGGCTTTTTCATAGGCATCTACTACTTCTAAAACTGAGTAAGGCCTTCCTGTTCCTAGGTTTATTATCTCTACATCTTTAAGTTCATCTATTTTTTCTAGGGCCAGGATATGTCCCTTGGCTAGGTCCATAACATGAATATAATCCCTAAGTCCTGTACCATCTTTGGTATCATAGTCATTTCCATAAACACTTAAATGGTCTAATTTTCCTGCTGCAACCTTGGCTATATAAGGGATGAGGTTATTTGGTATACCCTTAGGGTCTTCTCCTATAAGCCCTGACTTATGGGCTCCTATAGGGTTAAAGTATCTTAGGATTATGACTTTAAAATCCTTATCTGCCTTATTTAGGTCTATCATTATATCTTCCATCATAGACTTGCTTGCTCCATAAGGATTTTCTGCCTTCATCTTTGGAAAATCTTCTTTGATAGGTTGGATTTTACTATCTCCATAGACTGTGGCAGATGATGAAAATATTATATTTTTAACTCCTACTTCATTCATAGCCTCTAAGAGACTAAGAGTCCCTGTGATATTATTTTGGTAATAAAGGAGGGGTTTTTTTACTGATTCTCCTACAGCCTTTAAGGCTGCACAGTGGATTATAA
>JAPJPH010000038.1:0-6193 GCA_030825745.1 Anaerococcus sp. | reverse complement strand
AGATCGATTTTTTCATCCTTAAGGCATTTTTTAAGCTCATTTTTATCAAGGATGTCTTTTTCATAAAATTTAGGAGCTACTCCTGTAATCTCCTTTATTCTATCTATTACAATTTTAGATGAGTTTATTAGGTTATCATATATAATCACATTATAGTCTTTTTCTAAAAGTAGGGTTGCTATGTGGCTACCTATATAACCACAACCTCCAGTTATAAGTATATTTTTCATTTTTACTCCTAATCTTAATTAATCTTTACTTCTTCAATAGCTAATTTTGATTTTTCAAGGATTTTAGCTATAAATTCATTTTTATCCACTATATTTGTAGTAAGGGCATAATAAACTAAGGCAAAGTTCATCCCACATATGAATGATACATTTTTCTTATCCTTAAGGGTCAATACTGCCCTATTAAAGGGGGTAGATCCTTTAATATCAGTCATTATAAATATTTGATCGTAATTTTCAAAGTTTTTATAACAAGCCTTAATTTTTTCATCCAGATCAAGGTAGCTGGTATTTTTTAAAAAATCTATGGCTATGAGGTTATCAAAATTGCCACAAACCATTTGTATACTTTCCTTAAATGATGAGGCTAGGTTAGCATGGGCTAGCAAGATAAAGGCTCTTTTCATATAAGCTCCTTGAGGTTTTATTTCTTATCTTATATTATACCTTATTTGGTATCCTTATCATAAAAATATTGGTAAGTTTAGGGATTTTTATTGATTTTTTTACTTGCAAAGACTTACTAAAGTAGTATTATTTAACTAGGAATTTTATATACACTTTGATGGGGAAGTTAATATAGAGAAATTTACAGAGAAGGATGTAGCTGAGAAATCCTAATTGTTGATATATTAAATACCACCCCAGAGTTTTTCATATAATGTGAAACGTTAGGGCGCGATAAGCCTTCAAATGAGTAGTAAATTAGGTGGAACCACGATTAAAGACGTATCGTCCTATGCCCTTCCGGCATGGGAGATACGTCTATTTTAATTAAAAAAGGAGATTAAACATGATCAAAATTAAACTACCTGATGGATCAGTAAAAGAATATGAGAAAAAGGTCCTAGTAGGAGATGTTACAAAGGATATATCTATGGGCTTATATAGACAGGCAGTAGGGGCTGTTGTAAATGGAAAAACAATGGGCTATGCTGAAACTATAGAAGAAGATAGTGATTTTAGAGTAGTGAAGTTTGAAGATAAAGAAGGAAAAGAAATTTTCTGGCATACATCAGCACATTTAATGGCTGCTGCTATTAAAGAGCTTTTTCCAGATACAAAATTTGCTATAGGACCAGCCATAGCTGATGGATTTTACTATGATATGGACCTTGAGCACAGATTTACTCCAGAAGATCTAGAAAAAATCGAAAAGAAAATGATAGAAATTGCAAAAAGAGATCTCAAACTTGAAAGGATTGAAATTTCTAGAGCTGAAGCTTTGGAGAAGTTTACGGAAGAAGGCCAAGACTACAAGGTTGAGCTTATAGAAGATCTTCCAGAAGATGAAAAGATTACCCTATACAAGATGGGAGATGCCTTCACAGATCTTTGTAGGGGACCACACCTTGAATCAACTAAAATAATAAAGGCTGTTAAACTTAAATCTATAGCAGGTGCTTATTGGAGGGGTGATTCTGATAGACAAATGCTTCAAAGAATATATGGTATAACTTTTGAAAAGGCTAAACAACTAGAAGAATACGAACAATTACAAAAAGAAATAGAAAAAAGAGACCATAGGAAGATTGGTAAGGAAATGGACCTATTTACCTTCCATGAAGAAGGCCCAGGTTTCCCATTCTTCCATCCAAATGGAATGATTCTAAGAAATGAACTTTTAAATTGGTGGACAAGTGTCCTAGAAGAGAGAGGATATGGTCAAATAATGACTCCACTTATTCTAAATGAAGACCTATGGCATAGGTCAGGTCACTGGGATCATTATAAAGAAAATATGTATTTTACAAAGATAGATGGAGAGGCTTATGCAGTAAAACCAATGAACTGTCCTGGATCTGTCCTAACCTACGCATCAAACCAACACTCTTACAGAGATCTACCAATTAAGCTTGCAGAATATGGTCAAGTTCATAGACACGAGCTATCAGGAACCCTTCATGGTCTATTTAGAGTAAGGACTTTTACTCAAGATGATGCCCACGTATACTGCCTACCTAGCCAAATAAAAGAAGAAGTATACAAGATGATAGATTTAGCTGATCTTTTATACAGCACCTTTGGCTTTAAATATTCAATAGAGCTATCTACAAGGCCAGATGATTTCATGGGAGATATCAAAGACTGGGATTTTGCTGAAGAGCAACTTAAAGAAGCCCTAGAAGATGCAGGTATAGAATATGAACTAAACCCTGGAGATGGAGCCTTCTATGGTCCAAAAATAGATTTCCACCTAGAAGATGCTGCTAAAAGAACCTGGCAATGTGGAACTATCCAACTAGACTTCCAACTACCACAAAACTTTGACCTAACTTATATAGATGAAAATAACGAAAAGAAAAGACCAGTTATGCTTCATAGGGCCCTACTTGGATCAGTTGAAAGATTTATAGGAGTTTTGACAGAACACTTTGCTGGAAGATTCCCACTATGGCTAAACCCAGAGCAAATTATGATAATCCCAGTTAGCGATAAATATTTAGACTTTGCTAATAAACTAAAAGATGATATCAAAAAAGCAGGATATAGGGTAAAAGTAGATGATAGAAGTGAGGGAGTAGGCTATAAAATTAGATCAGCTCAGCTAATGAGAACTAACTATATGCTAGTAGTTGGGGAAGATGAAGAAAATTCTGGCAAACTAAGCATAAGAAATAGAGATGGAGAAGAAAGTAAGGGAGTATCCTTTGATGAATTTATCTCTAAGATAAATGAAGAAAGAGATCTTAAATCTAGAGAGTCAATATTCTAAAATGAAATTTAATGCGATTATATTAGGAACAGACCATAATAGTTATTCAGTAGCCAGAAGTTTTTACGATTATTTTAATATCAAACCTTTAGTAGTAGGGGCAGGAAAGCTTATACCTTTTTATAAGTCAGAAATAGCAGAAGTTTTCGCTAAAGAAAACTTCTCTACTGATCCTTTAACTTTTGTTGATTTTTTAAATGAAATAATAAAAGATAGGGATGAGGAAGAATTTATCTTCTTTGCCCCATCAGAAGCCTATGTAAAAATCCTGATGGATAATTCTAACAAGCTTAACTTTAACCATGTAATACCTTATCCAAAAAAACAAGTATCAGATAAGCTAAGCCAAAAAAAAGAATTTTATAAAATCTTAGATGATATAAAAATAGCCTATCCTAAGACAGTAGTAGTTAGAAAAGATGATAGGGAGCTTGGGGATTTAGATGGCGAGATATTCATAAAGGCAGATGATTATGATAATCTATTAGGGTCATCTTGTAAAAATATCAAAAAGGGCTATCACTTAAAAGATAGAAGTGAGGCTATAAAAACCATTAGTGAAATTTATGATTCAAACTTTCAAACAGACCTAATAGCCCAAGAATTTATAAATGGGGGCCAAGGTAGTGAATATTCCCTAAATGGATATAGGTCAGCTGATGGGAAGGTAGCCATGGTCCTTGCTAGAAATTTATTATCAGACCTTCGTCCAAAATGGGTAGGTAACCACCTAGTTCAAATAGATGAAGATAATGATAAGATGTATGATATAGCAAAAAAAATAGTTGACTCAATAAATTACTGTGGTTTATTTAATATAGACTTTAAAGTAGATTCTAAAACTGGTAAAATATATGTCCTTGAGATGAATATTAGACAAGGAAGGACCTTTTATTACTCAACCCTAGCAGGAGTCAACCTAATAAAAATAGCTACAGAAGATCTTTTAATGGGCAAATCTTGCCAAATGATAGGAGAAAGAGCATTTGAACTACTTGCTATAAGTATGGAATTTGCAGAAAGTAACATAGAAAAAGATTTGTTGGGAGAGCTTTTAAAAGATGAAAGAGTTAAAAACTCAGCCATCCCTATAGTAAACCCAAAGGATAAGAATTTCCTAAGGGATATAAAAATCAACAAATCAATAAAGAAAACAGAAGATGAGTTAGTTTTTTAGTAAATAGAGATATTGGATTTCCAATGTCTCTTAAATTGTGAAAATTTAAGGAGGTAAAATGCAAGATATTAATACAAGTAATAAAAATATCATGGGAACTATGCCAGTTGGTAAACTCCTTTATAAAATGAGTATTCCTATGGTAATATCGATGTTAGTTCAATCAGTATATAATGTAGTTGATTCAATATTTGTAGCTAGGATTTCAGAAGAGGCCCTAACAGCTGTATCATTAGCCTTTCCAGTACAAAATATAATGCTTGCTGTAGCAGTTGGTATATCAGTTGGATCTAGTGCTCTCTTATCAAGGTATCTTGGTATGGAAGATAAAAAAAGAGTTGGATCTGTTGCCATGCATGGGGCTTTACTATCTTTAATTGGTGCTATTATATTTTTATTATTTGGATTATTATTTTCTAAGACCTATGCCAATTCTCAAGCAACCAGTGCCCAGGTTTTAACCTATACAAAAGATTACCTATCTATAGTAACTATCCTAGGTTTTGGACTATTCTTTCAAGTTTTAACTGAAAAGCTCCTTCAGGCAACATCACTTACCTTTTATACAATGGTAGTTCAAATAACAGGGGCTGTTGTAAATATAATACTAGACCCTATCTTTATCTTTGGTCTGTTTGGTATGCCTAGACTAGAAGTAAAGGGAGCTGCCATAGCAACTGTTATAGGCCAGCTTAGTGGTAGTATAGTAGGTCTTATCCTAAATAAGGTTAAAAATAAGGACATAGTAGTAGACTTTAAGAAATTTAGGGTCCATACTGATATCTTAAAGCAAATATTTTGGATAGGTCTACCCTCTATAGTAATGAGTGCTATAGGTTCTGTAGTAATATTTATCCTAAATAATATTCTAATAAACTTTGGCCAATCAGCCATAGCAGCCTACGGTATTATGTTTAAACTTCAATCCTTTGCCTTCTTACCTATCATAGGTATATCAAATGCCGTGGTATCTATAATATCCTATAACTATGGGGCTAGGCTTAAAGAACGTATTAGAAAATCAATTAGGTTAGCTTTAACTAGTGGATTTTTGATAGTAGCCCTTGCGGTAACTCTCCTATGGATCTTACCTAACCAACTACTAAACCTCTTTAATGCCACACAAAGCATGAGGCAAATAGGAGTACCAATGATTAGAATATCATCCCTATCATATCTAGCAGCCTCATTTTCTATAATATCAGTCGGGGTATTTCAAGCTCTTGGAAACTGGCAGGCAGCCATTCTTCAGTCGTTTTTAAGACAAATTATTATAATGTTACCTATATTTTATTTCCTATCCTTAACAGGAGATATAAATAAGGTTTGGTGGGCATTTTTGATATCAGAATCCCTAGATACTATGCTTTGCCTATACCTATTAAAAAGAGACTTAGATAAGAAAGTAGAGGTATTATAGTAATATAAAAATTAAAGAATTTAAAGTAACTAAAAAACCAAGCTTAATGAGCTGAACCCCAAAATCCGGAATACGGATGGAGGGGTTTTTTCATGCCAAAATACACAAAAGAATTTAAGATTAAATTAGTATTGGAATACTTATCTGGAGAAACAGGTGGTCGATTAATAATTGCTAAAAAATATGATATACCTGAAGCCACATTGAAAAACTGGTTAGTCAAATATCAATCTGGAGGATTTGATAATCTAACTAAAAGCAAAATAACGAAAAATACACTAGTCAATTTAAACTATCTGTAATACAATATAGACTAATCAATAATATTTCATACAGAGAAACCGCAGAACACTTTGATATCCCCAATGGATCAGTAATATGCAATTGGGAAAAAACATACCGAGAACGTGGTTTATCTGGGCTAGAAGATAATAGAGGAAGGCCTAAGAAAAATATGTCTAAAGCAGATAAGAAATCAAAACACATAAAACCAGTAGAAGAGTCTGAAAGAGAAGAGCTAATCAGACTTAGAGAAGAGAATAAATATCTTAAAATGCAAATACTGTTCGAAAAAAAGTTTCAAGCCTTGCTACTGGAAGAGGAAGCAGAAGCAAGGAAAAAACAAAGATAATACTTAATCTTCTTAAAGA
>JAPJPH010000037.1 GCA_030825745.1 Anaerococcus sp. | reverse complement strand
TATATATTCCTACCCTTATTTGTTAAGAAAATTTATATATTCCTTAGTTTTTAAGTGAAATTATTGGGTATAAAATTAAGGTAAGGTTTTCACGATAATAATAATCAATTCAATTATTAATTTTAAGAAAGGATATAAAATGGAAAAAACTGTTATTTTAAGTGGTATGAGAACTCCTTTTGGAAAATTTGGAGGTGCTTTAAAGAATTTAAAGGCTACAGATCTTGGAGGGGCTGCTATCAGGGCTGCTATAGATAAGGCAGGCATAGATGATAGTGAGGTTGATTATGTTTTGATGGGTAATGTTTTACAAGCCGGTGAGGGACAGATTCCATCTAGACAGGCCACTCGTGCTGCAGGGCTTGATTGGTCTATTCCATCTCAAACTTTAAATAAGGTTTGTGCATCAAGTTTTATAGCAGTTACTATGGCAGATATGATGATTAGATCATCTGATGTAGATGTGGTTGTAGCAGGTGGTATGGAATCTATGAGTAATGCTCCATTTGCCAGCGATGATTTAAGATGGGGCAAGAGGATGTTTAATGCCCAATTTAAAGATCTTATGGTAACAGATGGTCTTTGGGATCCATGGTATGATGAACACATGGGATCATTTGCTGGAAAAACCGCCAAAGAATATAATATATCAAGAGAAGAACAGGACAGGTGGGCAGCCATAAGTCAACAAAGAGCCTATGAATGTAAAGAAAACCAAAGATTAAAAGATGAGATAGTACCAGTAAGTGTACCTCAAAAAAAGGGTGAAGATATTTTAGTAGCAGAAGATGAGCAAATAAGGGCTAATGTTACAAAGGAGAGTTTATCAAAGCTAAATGGAATTTTCTTTGAGGGTAATACTGTAACTGCTGGTAATGCTCCAGCAACTAATGACGGGGCATCAGCTTTACTCCTAGCTAGTGAGTCTAAGGCTAAAGAACTTAATCTAAAACCTTTGGCAACTATTTTAGACCATACTTATGTTTCTAAAGATTCACCATATATAGTAGATGTACCGGGTGAATCAATAGTTAAATTGCTTGAAAAAAATGATCTTACAGTTGATGATATAGACTTATTTGAAATCAACGAAGCCTTTGCAGCTGTTGTAAATAGGTCCCTACAAATAGTTGATATACCAGAAGATAAGCTAAATGTGACAGGAGGAGCCATAGCCTATGGTCACCCTATAGGAGCTACTGGTGGTAGGATAATTCTTCAACTAGTTCATGAAATGAGAAGAAGAAAGGCAAAACTAGGAGTAGCTGCTATTTGCTCTGGTGGAGCCCAAGGTGATGCTATCCTAATTAGATGTGATTACGAAGACTAATTCAAAGTAAAAAACTTTCTCTAAAATGAGAAAGTTTTTTTTGTCTATATATTAAATTTTATTGGGTTTTTATAGGTCAAGACTTTACTATTTTTTACTTCTACTAGGTCTATTTGGGATCTTTCTTTGGCATTTTCACTATTTTTTAGGGCCTGTGTTACATTTAAGACTGGTTCTACGCAACAGTCCTTATCCTTAAATATTTCTAACCACTCATCTAGAGTTTTTTCTTTAAAATCTTCTTTCAATGTTTCTTTATAGCAGCCACTTACTGATATGTCTATATTTTGATCAAGCCAATCTTTATGACCCATAGTTTCTAAGAAAGTTTTAAAAAACTTAGGTTCAACAGATCCAACGCTAATATATCTATTATCTTTGGTTTTATAAAAATCATATAAGCCTCCGCCATTTAACCAGTGGCATTCAGGTTCTGGGTTTTTATTATCCATTAGACTAGCTGCTCCTAGCATTGAATTTAATGGGATAAGTGAATCAAGTATGCCTATATCAATATAGGCTCCCTTGCCTGTTGATTTTCTGCTACTATGGGCTGCTAAGATTCCTATGACTGAATTTAAGGATGATGCTATATCTCCTATTTGAGTACCAGTTAGCTTGGGTCCTTCTTCTTTACTGCCTGAAAAGCTCATTATTCCAGATAAGGCTAGGTAATTTATATCATGACCTGCCTTGTCCTTGTAAGGTCCGTCTTGGCCGTAGCCTGTTAGTGATAAATATATTATATCTTCTTTTATTTTTTTAATATTTTCATAATCCAAGCCAAATTTAGCCATGGTACCTGGTCTAAACTGTTCCATTATACAGTTATAGCCTTCTTCCTCTATAAGTCTTTTAACTTTAGAAATGCCATCTTCACTTTTAAGGTCTAGCTTTATTTCGGTTTTTTTGTTGTTAAACCAAGCTTCATTTGCACTAACTCCAGACTCGTTTTTAGGCTTCATTTCTGTAACAAGGTCAACTCTGTTAGGTGCAGTTATTTTTAAAACCTTAGCTCCCATTTCAGCAAGCTGCCAACTAGCATAAGGACCTGGAAGTAGGGTTGTAAAATCTAAAATCTTCAAATCTTCTAATAAGTTCATAGATCCTCCTTATATAACGTTTACATTTTCTAATAAGTGGATACCCAATTTTTAAAAAACTAATAGTCTATAATTAGACAATCCAAAGAAGATTGTAAAGTATATTATAATAATGTTAATTTTAAAACTATGATTGTAAATGTTTTCATTGGGTATAATAATTATAGTGTGATAATATTTATCAGTTAAAATTTGAAATATGAACAAGGAGTTAGATATGGATATTAAAAAAGTTTTAGTTATTGGAGCAGGTCAAATGGGTGGAGGTATAGCCCAAGTTTTTGCTCAAAGTGGATTTGAAGTTTTATTAAATGATGCATATGAAGATGCTATAGGTAAAAGATTAGATTTTATAGAATCCTTACTAGATAAAAATGTTAAAAAGGAAAAAATAACAGAAGAAGAAAAAAAGACTACCTTAAATAATCTAAAGGCTTGTACTAATTTAAGTGAGGCTAAGGATGTGGATATAGTTATAGAAGCTATAGTAGAAAATATTGAAATTAAAGAAAAAGTTTTCAATCAATTATCTGAAATCCTTAGTGATGAAGCCATTGTAGCATCAAATACATCATCACTTCCTATAACCGAACTTGCATCTAAATATAAAAACCCTGAGAAGTTTATAGGCATGCACTTTATGAACCCAGTTCCAGTAATGAAATTAGTAGAAATTATCAGAGGTCTTCAAACTTCAGATGAGACTTATGAAATTGTAAGTGGCATATCTAAAAAAATTAATAAAGAACCTGTAGTTGTAGAAGATGTACCAGGTTTTATATCTAATAGGGTCCTACAAGTTATGATAAATGAGGCAATCTCTTGTTTAAATGAAAAGGTTGCAAGTCCAGAAGATATAGACACTGTCATGAAACTTGGTATGAACCATCCAATGGGACCTCTTCAATTAGCAGATTTTATTGGTTTGGATACAGTTTTATATATCCTAAATATTATGTATGAGGGTTATGGAGACCCTAAGTATGCTCCAGATCCATTATTGATTAAGTATGTTAATGCTGGCTGGTTAGGTAAGAAAACTGGCAGAGGATTCTACGATTATTCTGATAAATAAATTTAGAAAAAGGAGGTATTAGATTATGATAAATATGGATTATTTACTAACTGATGATAAAAAAGCATTTAGAAAAGAAGTTAGGGAATTTGTAGAAAAAAATATTAAACCAAATGTCATAGACTGGGATTTAAATGATGTTTTTCCTTTAGATGTAATAAAAGAGATGGCTAAAAAAGGTTGGCTTGGTCTACCTTGGCCAAAAGAATATGGGGGAATGGGAAAGAGCTTCTTAGAATACTCTATCCTTGTAGAAGAAATTTCTAGGGTTGATGCAGGAATTGGAGTATTTATGTCTGTTCACTCATCTGCTGCAACTAGCCCAATATATGATTGGGGAAGTGAAGAACAAAAGAAATATTGGATACCAAAATTAGCTAGTGGTGAAAAGCTAGGAGCCTTTGTTTTAACTGAGTCAGATGCAGGTTCTGATGCTGGTGGATTGAAAACTACTGCTGTATTAGATGGGGATGAGTTTGTCATAAATGGAGAAAAAATTTATATAACAAATGCTCCTTTTGCAGATATTTATATAGTATTTGCCCTAACAACTGAAGGTATTGGAAGTAAGGGTATTACAGCCTTTATAGTTGAAAAAGGAACACCAGGATTTGAAATTCCAGATACCTATAACAAAATGGGACTTCACTCATCATCAACTGGTAGGTTGACCTTTAATAACGTTAGAATACCAAAAGAAAACCAACTAGGTCCTGAGGGTAAGGGCTTTAACATAGCCATGACTACCCTAAATGGAGGTAGGATTGGGATAGGATCTCAATCACTCGGTATAGCCCAAGGAGCCCTAGAAGAAGCTATAAATCATACAAAAAATAGGTACCAATTTGGAAAACCTCTAGCAGCTATCCAAGATATCCAATTTAAAATTGCAGATATGGGAACTAGGGTTAATGCAGCAAGGCACTTGGTATATACTGCAGCGAAAATGAAAGATGAGGGTCTAGACTTCTTAGAAGCTGCCGCTATGGCAAAACTTTTTGCATCAGAAACTGCAGGATATGTAACAGACCTAGCCCTTCAAATGCATGGAGGTTCAGGTTATATCAAGGGAGTTCCTATAGAAAGAATGTTTAGAGATACTAGGATAAATAGGATCTATGAGGGTGCTTCAGAAGTTCAAAAGATAGTTATCTCTAGGTCAATGATAGGAAGGCTTGATAAAAAAGATGATACTAAAGAAAAACAAGTCCAAAGAAAAGTCACTGGAGATCGTAAAAATATAATAATAGATCAAGGAAGTGAAGAAGAAAAAGTAGATAAACTTATAAAAGAAGTTGGACTAGATAAATTAAAAGCAAGCCCAGTTGATATAAATGGACCTATAAGTGATTCTAAAAGAGTAGTTGCCTTTGGTATGGGATTAGAAAAAGAAGAAGATATGAATCTAATAAATGACCTTGCAAATAGGACAGGTTCTATAGTAGCAGCATCTAGACCTATAGCAGAAAGTAGAAAATGGATAGGCTTAGATAGGTATATAGGATTATCAGGTAAAAACTTCCCAGGAGATATGTATATAGGGGTAGGTATATCAGGTGCCATCCAACATCTACTAGGGCTAAAAGAAACTGGAGAAATTATAGTTATAAATAACAATCCAAATGCAGCCTTTATAAAAGAAGCAGATTACGCTATTATTGGCGATTACATGAAGATTCTACCAATATTAATAGAAAAACTAAGCTAGGGAGGTAAATATGACCTACAAAGATAAATACCAAGAAAAATTAATAACTGCTGATAAGGCTGTAGATTTAGTAAAAAATGGAGATCATATTGACTATGGTTGGGCTATATCAACAGCTAGGTATTTCGATGATGCCCTAGCTGAAAGGATAGAAGAATTTGATGATCTATTTATAACAGGGGGGTGTGAGCTAACACAACCTGCTGTATTTAGTGCAGATCCTGAAAACAAACACTTCACCTACAAGACCTACCATGGTCTAGGCCCTATGAGAAAAGTTTTAAAATCGGGCCAGGCCTTCTACAGCCCAATGAAATACTCAGAATTACCAAGCTATTATGAGAGTGGGTATCAAAAAACTGATATTTATATAATGCAGGTTACACCAATGGATAAACATGGTTTCTTTAACTATGGCTTATCAACTAGCCATACTAGAGTCTCATTTGAAAATGCTAAAAAGGTTATAGTAGAAGTAAATGAATCCATGCCAGTTGTAGGAAGTGGAATTGATTCAGTTATACACATCGATGAGATAGACCATATTATAGAAGGCTACAACCCAGAAATAAAGGGAATACCAAACCTAGGTTATGGAGAGCTTGAAGAAAAAGTAGCAGAGTTTGTAGTGCCTGAACTAGTAGATGGAGCAACCCTACAAATTGGAGTTGGTAACCTACCAAATGCTATAGTATCCCTAATAGCAAAATCAGACCTTAAAGACTTAGGATGCCATACCGAATTATTCGTAGACGGATTTTTGGATCTAATAAAGGCTGGCAAGGTTACTGGTAAGAGAAAAAGAATAGATAAGGGAAATCACGTTTGTACATTTGCCCTAGGTAGCAAGGACTTATATGAGTACATGGATGATAACCCACAAATTGTTACAAAGACAGTTGACTATGTAAATAGCCCATCTGTGGTTAGACAACTAGATGATTTTATAAGCATAAATGGTGCCATCCAAATAGACCTACATGGAGAAGTATCAGCAGAATCAATGGGTTATAGGCATATCAGTGGATCTGGTGGAGCTATGGACTTCATGCTAGGAGCCTATGAATCAAAGGGTGGAAAATCCTTTGTAACCCTTCTATCATCTAGAGAAGATAAGGATGGAAAGCTACAATCAAATATAGTTCCACTATTTGAACCAGGAACTATGGTAACATCTGCTAGGGCAAACACCCATTATATAGTAACAGAATATGGCCTAGCTAATCTAAAAGCAAAATCAGTCTGGGAAAGAGCAGAATCCATAATAAATATAGCCCACCCACAATTTAGAGATGACCTTATAAAAGATGCTGAAAAAATGAGGATTTGGAGAAGGTCTAACAAATAAAAAATAAATATTTAACATTTATGATAAGTATAGTATAATAATGATATAAAGAAAACGATTTAAATATTATAAAAGAGGTGGCAATGGATTTTAAAAAACTATATGAAGAAAAGCTGATAACTGCCGAAAAAGCAGCAGCTATGGTAAAAGATGGAGACTGGATAGATATGGGTTGGTGTGCTCTTACACCAGTTGACTTTGATAAGGCTTTATCTGAAAGAGTAAATGAGTTAAAAGATGTAAAGGTTAGAGCAGGGGTAGTACCTTATACACCATACACAGGAGCATGTGATGATACAGGTGAGCATATAATCTATCATTCATGGCACTCATCAGGTCCAGAAAGAAAATTAATCAATAGTGATAAATATGGATCATTCTTTATACCAATTAAATATAGCGAAATAGAAAGATATATAGAAGAAAATGCAGACAAGGCTGCTATAGCAGTTATCCAAGTTTCTCCAATGGATGAGTGTGGAAACTTTAACTTTGGATTATCCGCTTCCCACGCTTGGGCTACATTTAGAAACGCTGAAAAAGTAATTTTAGAAGTAAACAAAAACGTTCCACGTGCCCTAGGTGGTTACCTAAACTATATCAATATCAAAGATGTTGATTATGTATATGAATCAACTAACTACGATATGTTAACTATAGGCAAGGCACAATTTGGTGCTGAAGAATTACAAGTAGCTAAGCTAGTAGTTGATAAGGTAAAAGATGGGGATACCCTACAAATAGGTATAGGTGGACTTCCAAATGCTATAGGTAGTGAAATAGCCAAATCTGACCTAAAAGATCTAGGAGTACACTCTGAAATGTATGTAGATGCTTTTAGAGATATGGCCTTAACTGGAAGAATTACAGGTATGAAAAAATCTAGGGATATAGGTAGACAAACATATGCCTTTGCAGCTGGTACCCAAGAATTATATGATTATATAGACGATAACGAAGAACTAATGGCATGTCCTGTTGGTTATGTAAATGATGTTGATGTTATAGCATCATTTGATAACTTTGTTAGTATAAACACAGTTTTACAAGTAGACCTTTGGGGACAAGTTTCAGCTGAAAGCTTTGGTACAAAACATATATCAGGAGCAGGTGGAGCCCTAGACTTCTGTCTTGGAGCATATAGGTCTAAGGGAGGCCGTGCAATAATTGCTCTAAACTCATCAAGAGTTGATAAAGATGGTAAGAGAATATCTAATATAGTACCAACCTTTACACCAGGAACTCAGGCAACAGCTGTTAGAAGTAACACCCACTATATAGCAACCGAGCAAGGTATTGTAAACTTTAAAGGCCTATCAACCTGGCAAGCAGCAGAGGGTCTAATTTCTCTAGCTCACCCAGATAATAGAGATGAACTAATAAAAGAAGCAGAAAAATTAGGAATTTGGAGAAAATCAAATAAATAATTTCCAATAAACCCATTTAAAAAGAACTCCTGTAGTTTAAAAAATAAACTATAGGAGCTCTTTTAATATATGGGTCTTTTTAAATTGTTGATACTATTATTAATTGGCTTTAAATAAAGCTTGGATTGATCGCTCTTATCATATAGGTCAGCTATTATATCTAACATCCAAACAAGGACATACTTAGACAGGTAAAAGGCTCTAT
Source organism: Anaerococcus sp. (assembly GCA_030825745.1). Lineage (GTDB taxonomy): Bacteria > Bacillota > Clostridia > Tissierellales > Peptoniphilaceae > Anaerococcus. The sequence goes on along the minus strand of JAPJPH010000037.1, from coordinate 375 downwards.
CGCCATTAGCTAAAATAGACCTTCTACCATTAATAACAATATCATCCCTAATTTCCCTAAAATAATCTAGGTAATATTTCCTATTCTCTTTGTTACAAATTAGCTCATCTAAGAAAAAGAACAAGGCCAAAATATAAGAATCATCCAAGGTATTTATAGAAAAATTTATATTTAAGCTTTCATCAAGCATAATATCTTCAAACTTCTCGTGGGATTTATAAAAGTCAAAGTAAGATTTTAAATCAAAGCTAAAAAAATTTGGATAAATTCCGTAAGTGAAATTCGATTTTTCAAGGTAGGCCTTATAATTGGCCATTCTTTCATGACCTGAATCAAAGATAGCTATAAAAATAGGTGATAAGATAACTAGAAGCT
>JAPJPH010000036.1 GCA_030825745.1 Anaerococcus sp. | reverse complement strand
GTTATATATAAGCTGCGCACATGAAACTCCATATTGGCATACAACTAAAATATTATTAGACTTATTCGAGGCTTCTTTCTGGATTTGAAAATATATTAAAATCAAAGATACTTCATCATCATTCATCTTTATCTTAAAGAAGTCTTCCAATATATTTGCTGAATACCAAATTATACTAAATAAAGTTTTATACTCTCGACGCAAACTTTTCAAAAGAGGGTTTTGTATGTGAATTCCTAATTTTAGCCTCTCAACCATAGCTGAGATATGATATGATAGCGCTCTAATTAACTCTTCGTTATTGCTAAAATCCACTCCTTCGATCTTGCTAACCCTTTCAATGAATTTATTAACTATGAGAGAATTATAAGATTTATCACTTAATTGTTTATCCATCATCCTATGAGCATATAAATGTTTTTTAAGATAGGTTATATCTTTAATATTAAGGTTCATACTAATTTCATCTTTTAAAAACTCAACGAAAATTTTAACCTCTTCTGACTCATAATTCTTAAAATCAGGATTATCATAGTTAAAATCATTTTCGATGTGATAACCTATATTAACTCGTGAACATAAAGTTAAGACAGATGTAAGAAAAGATTGAATATAATAATCAGGGAGATTTTCTATTAACCTTCTACTCTTGAGAAACAATTCTTCGTATATACTATTAACTATCTCTTCATCAAAAAATAAAAGTTGTGCTTTATTAATAGAATCTAAACATAGAAATTTATCTGAGTAATAAAATACAATCTCTATAAAAGATCGTTGAATGCTTAATTCGTCTCCAACTAAATGAATCCCTGATATATTTGATACTATTTTTGATCCATATCCTTCTATAATGCTATTGATAACCTTAATATCATTATAAATTGAAGTCTTACTTACTATAAATTTTTCAGACAAATAATCTAAAGTCATATTATTATTCGTTAAAAAAGTGTGTTTAATAACGTACACTCGCCTATAATCAACCGAGTAATTGTCACTATTTATCTTTGATTTAATAAATCTCTCTAATTTATTAATATTATTTTGATTATTTTTTTTTAGCAAAATGCCCTTAGAAGGAATGTTAACAATATCAATATTGTATTTATTTGCTAATGATTTTAAACTGTCTATGTCTTTAAAAACCGTTCGCCTGGATACTTGTAAGTAATCACTCAATTCTCTAGATGAAATTGGAACATCATGATTAGATAGTATTTTTAATATCTTGTATTGTCTTTCGATTGTATCACCACCCTATGATAAATTAATAGATCATCTATTAGACATGATTATATAACATCAAAAAACCATGGTCAATTACACTAATTTCAACATCCATTGTGAACATTTATTAACGTAAGTGTAGAATCTCTAAAATAAATATCATATAAAAATTAAGATTATTATCTATTATCATATTAATTTCATAATTTATATCATTAAAAGGTATACTATATGACATTAAATATTCATACCTATTTGGAATTTCTGATGTTATTAAAATTTTTCAAAATAAATATCGTGATGATTTGACTGACGACTATTATTCCGTTCTGGTATGTAGTTTTCTTATTTCTTATAAAATAACAAGGATTTTTATCATGATTTTGAAATTAGTTATAAAGATCATTAAAAATAACCAATTTCTGAAGATATAATATATATGGTAGCGGACTTATCTACTGAAAATAAAACTTGATAATAATACGTGGATTATTTTACTTTAAATTGTATTAATGTAGTCAAATCACAATAAGCTGATTTTAAATGAGGCTTTTATGACCAAATAAAAGATGTAATAGATATTTTTTAATAATTATCAAAATTATGCAAGTCTGAATTTAATAATGATAAGATTTTATTCTGTCTGATTCATCAGATACTCTTTGTAACTTGGAGATTTTATCTTGTTATGAATTAAAAAATCTTTATTTTTTTGATTGATGTTTTGAGTTTTAGTATTTCTCACCATGAACTTAATGAGGTTAAGTTTTCTATTAGTGAAATTTTTGACTTTTACTAACATTTAGAAAATTAGATTACCTTTCTGTTCTCTTTTATGAAATCTATTGATTTTGAGATTGGTATTAATAGAAAGATATAAGATCTTAAATAATTAATAACAAATTTTAATATGTAGAAAAATAAATATCAAAGATTTTAATAAGCTGTAAAGATACTAGGCTTTATACGATAAATGTATTTATGTATCTTCTAAGGTAGAGAACAATCGACGTTGCCTCTAAGATTTTAAACGAATATCCCAAAATATTAATACTTTATCATCTTCTCCATTCCGGTATTTATGCTCACAGTTAAGCTTATAGACGGTTTTTAATGTAAAGAATGTGACAGGTATTACAAAGTATATAATAAAAATCTTATTTATTATAAGTGATCCATTGATTAGTAAGGGTAGCTATAATAATTATTTTAAGATTTATTTTATCCTGCTAAAAAAGAGCCCTAGGGCTCTTTTTTATATTTCACCATCTATATATTTAGCCTTTAGTTTTAGGGCTGATGGACATACTGCTATACCACCCTCTCCAGTTTCTCTAAGGCCTGAAGGTAGGGCATCTCCAACTCTTTTTAGGGCGTCAACTGCTTCATCAAATGTTACTATCATGCTAACATTTGCCATGGCCATATCTGCACTTGCTAGGGCATTCATTACACCATTGGCATTTCTTAGGTTACAAGGAAACTCTACCATACCCCCTATAGGGTCACATACTAGACCCATTATATTTAGTAGGGATGCTGTTGCTGCTCTTTCTTGGGTGTCTATATCATAGCCCCTTAAAAAGCAAACTGCAGCAGCTGCCATGGCTGATGCTGATCCTGTTTCTGCCTGACATCCTCCCTCAGCACCTGCAAAGGTAGCATTATCAAAGATAACTTGGCCTATGGCGCTGGTTATTAGTAGTGCTTTTTTTAAATCTTCATCACTTGTTTTATATTTATAGTACATGGTCATTAGGGTAGCAGGAACTATACCAGATGATCCTGCAGTTGGTGCTGCAGCTATGATTCCCATGGCTGCATTTATTTCTGATGTTGATAGGGCCATAGCCATAGCTATTGATGGGATTTCTCCAAGTACTGCCTCACCTCCTAAGAAGTAATCGTGCATTTTCTTGGCATTTCCACCTGTCATTCCTGTTACTGATGTTACTTCAGTTTCTAGGGCAGCCTTGGCAGAATTTTTCATGATATCTAGGGTTCTTTGTAGTCTATCCCAGATTTCTTCTTCACTTTTGCCAGTATTTTCCATCTCATCTTTTAGGGCTAGTTCCCATAAGGTGATATTTTCTTCTTTACATCTTTTTTTAAGGTCATTCATTTTTGTTAACATAATTATAGTCCTATATATTTAATAAAGGTAAATTCCTTACCTGCTCTTATTGTATCTAATATATCATCTCTAAGAGGTTCATCTAGTTCACATACTAGCATTACCTTATCATTTTCTTTTATGGTTTTCATCATATTTATATTATATCCGTTGGAGTATAAAATGTCTGATACAAAGGCGATTATCCCCTTTTGTTCTCCATATGACATAAATAGGGTTGGTTTTGTTCCCTTAAATTCTATAGGGTTACCATTTATTTTTGTTATTACAATGGAACCGCCCCCTATTGATGATCCTTGGACTGATAGGGGATTTCTATCTGGATATTTAAAGATTATATTAACTGTGTTTGGATGAACATCTCCTAGGTCAGTTTCTATAAATGAATATTTAATTCCTGCCTTATCAGCGTATTCAAAGGAATTGATTATCCTTGTATCTACTGGTTCAAATCCTAAAACTCCTCCAACTAGGGCCCTATTTGTACCATGACCCTTGTAGGTTTTGGCAAAGGAACCATGTAGGTGAAATTCTACTTCATTGAAGTTAGCATCTACCATTTTTCTTGCAATATTTGCAATTTTACAAGCCCCAGCTGTATGAGAGCTTGAAGGACCAACCATATTTGGACCTATTATATCAAATAATGAAACGTTTACTGCCATATCTTCTCCTTATTTAGCAAACTAAAATAGCAAGGAGGTAGCTTCCGCCACCTCCATTATCTTTGCAAAGGTAATGAAAGTTAAGCTCTTCCATCAACGACTGGATCCGGTGTCCAATCTTTTTTGCCTAATATTACTTTATTATAAATTTTATCAACTGCCACTGCTATTGCAGTATCTCCTGAAATATTTGCTGCTGTTCCGAATGAGTCTTGGGTTAGGTAAAGACTTATTAATAAACTTGCCATAGTTGAATCAGATGCTATTGCCACAACTGGTAAAAATGGAAGAGCACTCATAACAGCTCCTCCTGGTGCACCAGGGGCTGCAACCATTGCTATACCTAGGATAGCGATGAATTTTAGGATAAGAGCATAGGAGTGGTCCATATTATACATGGTTAGGATTGTAAATGTACATCCTGTTATAGTTATCATTGATCCTGGCATATGAACTGTTGCCCCTAGTGGGATAACAAATTCACGGATTTGTCTAGATACTCCATTACTTTCTGCACATTCTAGGTTTACTGGAATAGTAGCTGCAGATGATTGGGTTCCTACTGCTGTTAGATAACCTCTAACTTGGTTTTTTAGCATAGTTAATGGATTTTTTCCTGTGTATGTTCCTGATATTATAAATAAAACTGTTACATATAATAAATGTAGGGCTATGATACATAAGAATATCTTCCAGAATATTGATAATACAGCAAATACTGATCCGCTATAGGCCATTTTTGCAAAATTACCCATTATGAAAAATGGTAATAATGGGACTATAGCTACTGCTAAAACATTAGTGATAACTATGTTAAATTCGCTAGCTGCCTTATATAAAACTTCGCCTTGTTTTGTTTTTCTAAGCCATGATATTGATATACCAATCATAAAGGCAAAAACTAAGGCAGATGTTACATCAAAAAATGGTGTTAGAGGAACATTAAAAAATGGCTATATTTTTACACCTTCTGAATCAATTATGGAATTTACTAGATCACTTGATATAAAGTTTGGAAAAATCGCCTTACTCATAAAGTAAGATAAACTTCCTCCAATAAGGGTTGATGAATAGGATAGTAACACTGTTACTCCTAATAGCTTTCCAGCTCCCTCACCTAAATCTGCAATTCCCTTAGTAACGAAGGCTAAGATCATAAGTGGGATTATAAATCCTAAAAACGCCCCAAAAATGCTTGAAAATGTTACTGCAAGCCTTGTTACTCCTTCTGGTAGGTATAGACCTATCAGAATACCAACTATAATACCTAGGATCATCCTTGGTATTAGACCGATCTTTTTAATACTTTTCATATGTACTCCTTTTCGCTTTGGTAAACCTTTGCATATAGCCTCAAATCCTTCATAGTTTTTGATATGTCTGCCTTTTGGGCAAGTGAATAAACTAAATTACCAAATCTGAAGCTCGAAGTCCATTATATAATGAGTAATTTTATTTGTCAAATAAAATTTAAAGATTTTTACTATTTTACCAGCCTTTATTATTATTATTGAAAATTTTTATTACATATGAATTTGTATTAAATTTTAAATCTAGTCTTTTCTAAATCTAACCAGACCAGTTGCTATATATTCAGTAGCGATTTTGCCATCAGGGTCTTTAGCTAGGAGTTTGTAGGTGATGAAGCCATCTTCATTTTCTTTCCTAACTTTTTTATCTACTACTTCTACACTAATTTTATAGGGGGTGTCAGGATAAACTGGCAGCAACCAGCTAGCCTTGTCAACACTAACTCCAGCTATTAGTCCATCATGGTCTATGCCAGTTTTTACCCAGCTAGCCCAAAATTTCATATTAGAGTAGGAGCCTGGAGCTATTAGACTATTAAACCTAGATTCTTTTGCCTTTTTCTCATCGACATGGATATCTCTTGGGTCAAATTCTCTACCACTAGCTATAATTTCTTCTTTTGTAAAGCTTACATCTTCAATTTCTTTATCAAAGACTTGCCCTATTTTATAATCTTGAAAGTACATCTATTACTCCTTTCTTACTTCTATAGTTATCTAGTAGTTTTATACCCCCTTTATATAATATTTATTTATACATAAAAATTGACCCCAATAACTTGGAGCCAATTTCTATACGTAACTATTTTTAGGGAGGATTCTATGAATATTACCTATTTCATATCTTCCACACTTATATTCTACCAGGGTGGATGTTAAATTGAGATTAAATTTTTTTAAATTTTATAGAAAATATTGAACCTTTTGGTATATTATCCCTAATTTCTATTTTTGCCTTTAGGGTATTTGCTATCTGTCTGGATAATGATAAGCCTATACCAAAGCCCTCAGAGCCTCTAGAATCATCAACTTGGTAAAATAAATCAAAGATCATCCTCTTTTTATCATCACTTATGCCTATACCGGTATCTATTATATCTATACTTATATTATTTTTATCTTCTCTTGTTTTTATATCAATAGATCCATTTTCTTCATTATATTTTATGGCATTTTCTATTATATTATATAAGAGCCTTTGAATGAGGCTATCATCAGTCATTAGTTTTATATCAGATTTTTCATAGTTTATGCTAACATTTTTATCTATGGCCCTATCTTCTAGGTCAAATAAGAGCTCTTCTAAGATATCATCTAAGTCTACCTCTTTTATCCTAGGGGTGGATTTTTTGCTTAGCAATAAGACTGAGTTGACCATACTTTTAAGGCGTTTGATATTTTTATCCATATTTAGGGCAAAATCCATTACCATAGGATCTGTAATTTTTTCTTTAAATACATCTAACTCTGCCTGCATTATGGCTAGGGGAGTCCTCAGCTCATGGGCAACATTTGATGAAAAATCCTTTTGGTATTTATAATCTGTATAGATTCTAAGAAGGAGTTTGTCAAACCTATCTGTTAGCTCTCTAATTTCATTTGGGTCTGAGTCTCTTATAAAGGATTTATCAAAGCTATTTGGATCATCTATATTAACTTTCATTATGGCCTCTTCTAGGCCCTTTAAAGGTTGTAGGGTCTTTTTTATGATATAGGCAAAGATTAAAGATCCAAATAGGAGGATAAGACCCATTAAAAATAGGAGGTAGATTTTAAATTCGCTAGTAGATGAAACCTGGGCTGAGTCTACCATTAGTAGGACTGAGCTATTATCACCAGGATAATTTTTTGAAAACTCTGTTAGTACCCCCTCCATTATGAGGATTTGCTTTCTAGTAATTAAAAAATTACTTAAAACTATCATTAGAGTAAATATAATGACTACTGATAATATTAACCTAAGGGTAATAGAGTTAAATTTATTTTTATTTATCATAGATCCTATATCCCTTGCCAATAACATTTTCTATATAATTTTTGCCAGTGGCCTTTTTTATTTTTTTCCTAAGTGATGACATATGGACCCTAACAGTGTTTGAGAACCCATCAGCGTTAGAGTCCCATACATGCTCCATCAGCTCTTCTATGGAAACATATCTTTCAGAATTTAAAAAAAGGTATTCTAATATACCAGTTTCCTTGCTAGTTAGGATAAGAGGATCATCTTTATATATAGCCTGTCTTTTTAGGGTATCAAAGCTGATTTCGTTGATAGATATAATAGTTTCTTTTTGGATAGACCTTCTTCTAAGTAAAGATCTCATCCTAGCATCAAGTTCCTTTAGGTCGAAGGGTTTTACCATATAATCACTAGCTCCCCCATCTAGGCCCTTTACCCTATCATCTATATCTGACCTTGCAGTTAGGATAATTATATTTACTGACTTATCAAATTGTCTAATCTCCCTTAATACATCAAATCCATTTTTTTCTGGTAGATTGATATCTAAAATTATTATGTCATAACTTTCTACATAGGCCATATCAACAGCATCTACCCCATTGTCAGTCGTATCAGTCACATATCCTAAAATTGTAAGACCCTCATCCAAGGCATTTAGCAAGTCACGCTCATCTTCTACTATTAAAACCTTCATAAAATCCTCCTTAATATTTTAAATAATTATACCATAGCTTCATTAAATTAGTGTTAAGTTAAAATTACCTTTGACCTAAATTAGTTATAGTTTATATTGATATATGTAATTTTTTTATAAAAAATGTTTAGAATTCTTAAGTAGGTGGTATAATATCTATAAGCACATAAAACTTTACTAATATTTTACAAAAACTTAATTTAAAGTTTGCAAAAGTAGAGTTTGGGTATATAATCAATGTGTGACAAATTTTTAATCAAAAAAGGAAGGGAAATTGATGAAAATTAATAAATTCGCAGCATTAATGCTTGCAGCATCTTTTGCATTTGCAGGATGTGGAAATACAACAAAGGACAAAGCTGAGGATAAAACTACAGATACTACAGTAGAAGAAAAAGCAGATGATACAACAAAAGATGCTACAACTACTGAAGATACAAAAGTAGAAGATAAAACAATGGAAGAAAACAAAGACGATAAAGCTATGGATGAAAAAAAAGATGACGCATCTATGGAAGAAAACAAAAAAGATGACGCTGCTGCAGAAGATAAAGATGCAACAGCAGAAACTGAAAAAGAAGAGAACACTAACTAATTAAATTTATCAAATCAAACTAGGGTCGTATGCAC
>JAPJPH010000035.1 GCA_030825745.1 Anaerococcus sp. | reverse complement strand
CAAAATCTCTTGGTAATTCTGGATATTCTGATGGATTTCCTTCTTTTTCAAAATCTCTTGGTAGTTCTGGGTATTCTGATGGATTTCCTTTTTTTTCAAAATCTCTTGGTAGTTCTTTGTACTCTTCTGCAGCACCTTCTACTTCAAAATCCCTTGGTAACTCTTTTGCTTGTGCTAAGTTTACAGCTCCTGATGCTAGGAAAATTCCAGCTGTTAGGGCTATAGCAAGTTTATTATTTTTTTTCATAATGTTCCCTTTCTAAAAATCGATTTACATAGTTCTTATAGGAGGATTATATAATAATTGTGAAGAAAAATCAAGGTATTTGTTTATATTTTGTAACTTTTTTTATATTTCCTATTATTTTTTCTAATTACTCCTTAGGGCATCTATGGCTGATAGTCTGGTGGCTCTTCTTGCTGGGATGTAGCCTGCTAGGACTCCTACCATAGATGAGAAGGCTACCCCAATAAAGCCTAGGCTAAAGGTTATTACAAGGACTTTTTGGCTAGGATCTGCCATCATGGCAGGTCCTAATAAGGTATTTAGAATGTATCCTACTAAGAGGGATAGGATAAGACCTACTATGCCCCCAAAAAATCCTATGAAGCCTGACTCTATCAAAAATAGGCTTCTAATATCATTTATGCTTGCACCAATTACCTTCATAACCCCAATTTCTTTTTGCCTTTCATAGATACTCATAAGCATGGTATTTATAATACCTATGGCGGATACTACAAAGGCAACTGACCCTATTGCCCCCAGGATTAAAGTTATGGTGGTGGTTGATTTTTTAAGCTCTTCTGCTGATTGGGCGTTGGAGTTGGTTTGATAGCCCAACTCTCTTATCCTATCTTCTACCGGGCTTATGTTTTCTGGATCATCAACTACTACACTAAGCTCAGTATATTCTACTTCATCAGTGTTTTTTAGGGGGATTGGCTTACCATTTCTATCATTGCCCATGACTATTTGAGGAGACTCCAGTTTTTGATCTTCTTTAAGGATTTGCTTAAAGAAGGTCTCATTGGTATAAGAAGAAAATCCTGTAAGAAAGCTTTTAGTATTTAGGGCGCCCTTTACCTTTAGGTCGATATTCACATAATCTTGTTTTTTACTTTCCTCATCTTCACCCCCAAAGTTAACTCCATCATCTTCTTCTCCCATATAGCCAAGCCTTAGGGTAAAGTCAGCATTAATATAGTCAAAATCTTCTATAGGTTCCATGGAATACCCAAGGGTATCCACCTGCTCCATCCTAGAAGCCCTTACATTAGGTCCTAGGATTATCTGGTTTTTATCAGATGGTTTTAGAGATGACCCCCACTCAAACATAGTCTGATCTAGCTTATTAAAGACATCATCTGGGATAACTTGTATCTGCCCATCTATACTTATCTTATCATCATTTTTATCTAGGATCTGAGCATAGACTGACTTTGAAGGAACGACAGTTTTGACCCCATCTATCCTAGCTAGCTTTTCGATTTCTGACTTTTCTATCTTTGTTACCTTTTCTCCATTACCCCTAACTACATTAATGGTAGATAGGCCTCCAAAGGAGTCTATCATTTCCCTACTTTGCCTATTGATCCCTTCTGCGAAGGCTAGCATTAGGATAATGGAGGTGGCCCCTATGACTACAGAAAGGACTGTTAGGATGGTCCTTGATTTTCTCCTAGTAAGGTTTCTAAGGGCCATGGAAAATCTATCTTTAATCCTCATTATCTATCAAAAGCTCCTCATCTTTTTTCTTCTTGCTTCTTTTTCTTAGAAGGAAAAATAATAATATGGCTATTACAATTATGCCCAACCACAAGAAAGGGTTAGTAAAGACAGATCCACCTTGCATAGCTTGGTCGGGATTTTCTCCAATTAGCTCACCTGTATTTGGATCGACCATGCCACCTTCTTGGTTAAAAGAAGCTTCTGCCTTTGTTTTAAAGTCTATCTTCTCGCTATGGGCCTTGCCTGTTGAATCTTCATAAACTACTTCAATTGTCCCATTTAAGTCCCCTTCTTTTTCTGGGTTTATGTTAAAGGAGAAATTCTCTTGGCTACCAGCATTAAAGTTTCCTATAAATCTGGTATCATCATCTATACTAAAGCCTTCTCCCTTGGCCTTGACCATTACTGTATTTAGGTTATCCTTGCCTGTGTTATATAAGTTTACACTAACATTTGAAGGCTCACCTGCCATAACTTCATCAGTTTTTACCTTACCAAAGTTTATTTTTGCTCTTTGGACTACTGGTATGCCTATGGACTCTGTTGTTTTATATTGGTTGCCTTGGTAGTCTTCATACTCTAGGTTTAGATTTATTACATAATTACCTGCGTTGGCATTGGGTAAGACATTCATTGTTATGGATTTATCTATGTAATTCCATGGATATATTTGTGCAACATAGAAGGTATTTGACCTATCAACTGGGGAAAATACTGTTCCATCGCTAACCATGTTGTTATTTGAAGCTTGGTTAGTAGGGGCTGCTGCTAGATTTTGGTCAATACTTACCTTTAGGTTATAGATGGTATGCTCATTGTTGGTATTATAGAGGCTAAAGGTTAGGTCAAAGTTTTTTCCAGCTTCTACCATTTGTGGGCTTAGCTCATAGTCAGATATTATAAGCTTGGGTTGGTTTTTTATAGGCTCTGATAAATTTTGGCTTGTATCATCACTAGCCAATAATCCATCTGAAGTTTCATTATTATTTGTATCATTTACCTGATCATAATAGGTTGTTAGATCTGTTGTATTATTTTCTTGGATCATCTTCTAATACCTCTTCAATAGTTAATTTTTCATGAATTTTTTCTATCTTACCATCTCTCATATAAAAAATTCTATCTGCAAATTCAGTCATTTCCTCATCATGGGTTACCATTATAAAGGTCTGCTTATTTTCTGTAGTTATTTTTTTTATAAGACTCATTATTTCAAAGCTAGTTTTTGTATCTAGGTTACCAGTAGGTTCATCAGCAAAGATTATATTGGGTTTTCCAACAAAGGCCCTAGCTATGGAGACCCTTTGCTGCTGGCCTCCTGATAGTTCATTTGGCCTGTTATATACCCTATCAGCTAATCCTACTTCTTTTAAAATTTTAAAGGCCTCTTTTTTTCTTTGGCTAGTTGAAATACCCTTAAATGTTAAAGGCAAGGATACATTCTCCCATGCCTTTAGGTAGGGAAGGAGGTTGTAGGATTGGAAGACAAATCCTATATTTAGGTTTCTAAACTTGGTTATATCTGCCTCACCTAGACTAGTAAGCTCTATATCCCCATATTTTATAGATCCCTTGCTAGCTCTTTCTAGACCTGCCAGCATATTTAATAGGGTTGATTTTCCAGACCCACTAGTTCCTAGAAGTGCAATAAATTCTCCCTTATTTATATCTAGGTTTATACCATCTAGGGCCTTGATAGTTGTCCCTCCTAGTTTATAATATTTTTTTAAATCTCTAACTTCTATCAGACTCACTATTTTTCTCCTCTTCTCTTTTAAAATGAGGATTTTTTATCCTTATATATTCATCATAGAGATCTTCATCTATAACAATATCAATTTCTCCAATTAGGTCTTCTACATTTTCTTCTGTAAATTTCCTTTTGAAGGTATATAGGCCATCACTATCATCTGTTTCAAATATCCCACCCATATCATAGAAGAGGTAATTATTATCTGCACAGTATTTTACTTCCTCATAGTTTATTTGATAATTTTGGTTCATATTTCTAAAATCATTGGAGCTTGCTCCATAAAGAGCTGTTGCCCTATTGCCATAGCAAATTAAAAGGGATGAGCAAAGTGGGTCATCTTCAAAGTAGGTTATAGAAAGCCTTATTGTATCTTCGTATAGGTCATATAGGTCATAGAAGTATTGTTTTGGTCTATGAGCTATACCTGCCCTAGTTGCCATATCAACAGTTTGATCATATAAAATCTCTATACCTTCTCTACCAACTTCCTTGGTATATATTCCATCTCTATAAGATTTTCTGGTATGTTTTCTGGTATTTTTGCTAAAGTTTGCAAATATTTGATCTATATCCCTACCTTCTAGGTCCAATACCATGTTTAAAAGGGGTTGGGAGCTAGTCTTTTTATCATGTCTGATTTTAATTCCTGCATTTTCATAGGCCTTTACCAGGTTTTCATCATTACGTACTAGGGGGTCTACCCTTAGTAAAAATCCGTCATTTTCCTTGGCAAAGTCTCTTGCCTCATCTAATAGACTCTTTACTAGATCTATATTTTTAAAATCACAAACAGGACCCCTTACCCCATAAAAGAAGTTTTTCCCAACTTTACTATCTTTTATATAGATAACTGAAAGAGCTCCTATGATTTGTCCTTGATCTTCTTTGTAAAAATAAACACTGTTCCAATTTTTCTTAAGATCAGCCCATCTCATGTCTTGTTCGAAATTTCCATATTGGGAATTTTTAATAAAGTCATTATATTTTTTTACTTCTGCTTCATTTTTTTTATCTAATATCACATCTACCTCTTCTAGTGTTATACTTTCTACCACACATTAATATTATATCACTATTGTTTTAATTTTCATAATTTATTTGATTTAAGTGTATCATATTTAAACCTATATTTAAACTAAGTTTAACTAATATATTTTTTCTCACCTGTATCTAGATTCCAATAGACTTCTTTATAGGTCCTATCATAAATTTCTAATATTGTATCCATAGACTTACTCTTGTTGGGTGTATTTTTAAATTCATCATAGTCCATAAAAAAAAGTTTGCCTTCCCTATTGGATGTAACTAAGTCACCTGAAAATTTACTTGTCTCATATAATAAGCCAATATCAGTATTATCTTTTTCTACCCAGCTTATTATTCCTACTAGGTTTACATCTTCAATGTCTAGGTTGGTTTCTTCTTTGGCCTCTCTAATTACAGCATCTGTCATTGATTCTCCAAATTCCACCTTGCCTCCTGGAAAGGTTAAGCCCTCCCTGCCATATTTTTTTACCTTATCTAAGATTAGTACTTCATTATTAGCTTCATTGTAGATTTTTACCATATTCATTAGTCTAACTTTCATAAGTCCCCCAATTTTTAAAAAAGCCAGTGGATAACCACCAGCTTTTTTCTAAAGTCTATCTAATTTTATTTTAACTACTTTATCATTTAATTGTATTTGATCAGTATCTAGACTTGTGTTTATGAATTGATCTGCCAAGGTTTCTGCCTTGATTTCTTCTTCAAATTTCTTTAGTGAAGTTTCTAGATCACTATCAGCCTCATAGTTTATGTTAATCCTATCAGTTACTAGAAAATCCATATCTTTTCTTATGTTTTGAACCTTAGATATAAATTCTCTTACATATCCCTCATCTTTTAACTCTTGGGTTATCTTTTTATCTAATATTACAAAGACATTGCCATCCATTTCAACATCAAAGCCTTCTTTGGCGGTGATTCTAACATCGAGGTAGTCTTTAGTAATTTGGTATTTTTCTCCACCTAGGTCAATTTCAACTGGACCTTCTTCAACTTTGGCTACAAAGTCTTTGGCATTGACATTTGCTAGGTATTTTGCAAAGTCATTGACCTTTTTTTGGAATATTTTTCCTACTTGTCTGAAGTCTGGTTTTAGGAAGTAGTCCATAAATTCTGATAGGTCATCTTCAAAGATAACTTCTTTGATATTTAACTCTTCTTTTATAAGTGCTTCTAGCTCTTTTATTTGATCCTTGTATCTGCCATCTACTATTATTTTTGATAGAGGTTGACGTACTTTTATGGATTCTTTTTCTCTAGATGCCCTTCCTAGGTTTACTGTTTTTCTAACTAGGTCCATTTCTTCTTCTAAGTTAGCATCTATCATGGATAGGTCTGCTTCTTTTATTATAGAAGTATGAACACTCATCTGATCTGTCAGAGACCTATATACTTCTTCTGCTATAAATGGAGATATAGGAGCTACTAGTTGGGATATGGTTACAAGAGAGTCATAGGTCGTCTTATATACGGCTTTTTTACTAGAAGTTAGCTCGCTATTCCAAAATCTCTTTCTATTTCTTCTGATATACCAATTTGAAAAATCTTCTACAACAAAGTCACTTATCATATGAACTACCTTGTTATAGTCAAATACTTCCATAGACTCATGATAGTCTTTAACTAAGCTGTTTAGCCTTGATAGTAGCCACTTATCTATTTTTTCATAGGATACATTTTCAAATCCTTTGATATCTTCTACATTAATTTTATCTGTATTGGCATATAGGCTAAAGAAGTTATATACATTTTCAAAGGTTCTAAAGAAGTTATTTTTCACTTCAACTAGGCCTTTTTCATCAAACTTGGTTTGTAGCCATGGTGGTGAAACATATAGGGAGTAGAATCTTACAGCATCTGCTCCATATTTATCAAATAGGGCAAATGGATCTAGGGTATTTCCCTTGGATTTACTCATTTTTTGGCCATTTTTATCTACTACTAGGTCATTTACTAGGACATTTTTATATGGAGCTATTCCATCAGTTATAGTTGATATAGCCATTAGGGAGTAAAACCATCCTCTAGTTTGATCTATTCCCTCGCAGATAAAGTCTGCTGGGTAGTAATCTTTAAAGTCATCCTTATGTTCAAATGGATAGTGAAGTTGGGCATATGGCATGGCTCCTGAGTCAAACCAAACATCTATAACATCTGGGACTCTTTTCATGGTACCGCCACATTTTTCACATTTGATGCTTACTTCATCGACATATGGTCTATGAAGTTCTATATCTTCACTTATATCTTCTATAGCTAGTTCTTTTAGCTCTGCCCTAGAACCAACAGTTCTTGTATGATCACAATCATCACATCTCCAGATATTTAGTGGGGTTCCCCAATATCTAGACCTAGATATAGCCCAGTCTTTTACATTGGCTATCCAGTTTCCAAATCTCTTTTCCCCAATTGTTTGTGGATACCAATTTACATTTTTGTTATTTTCTACCATTTGATCTGCAAATTTGCTCATTTCTATATACCAAGATGGTTTTGCATAATAAACCAAAGGTGTATGGCATCTCCAGCAGTGTGGGTAGTTATGTTCTATGGTATCTTTAGCAAAGACTTTTCCTTCTTCTCTAAGGTGTTTCCAAATCTTTTCATTGGTATCAAATATGAACTCACCCTTCCAAGGAGTTTGTGTAAAGTTACCCTCTAGGTCTACTGGCTGAACAAAGGCTAGGTCATATTTTCTACAGATTTGATAGTCATCCTCACCAAAGGCTGGAGCTGAGTGAACTATACCTGTACCATCTTCTGCTGATACATACTCAGCTAGGGTTATGATGAAGGCCTTCTCACTTCCTACATCTACATATGGCATAAGCTGGTTATACTCCATATATTCCATGTCAGATCCCTTTAGAGTCTCTATAATTTCATATTCCCTATCCCCAAGGATCTTATCCTTTAGTGAATCTGCCATATAGTAGTAGCTATCATCTTCTTTAACATAGACTTTTACATAACTTAGGTCAGGATTTACTGAAAGAGCCACATTTGATGGAAGGGTCCATGGGGTTGTTGTCCAAGCTAGGAAGTATTCATTTTCACTATCTTTTTTCTTAAACTTAACTGTCAATGTTAGGGTCTTATCCATTTGATAACCTTGGGCTACCTCATGGCTAGCTAGACCTGTCCCACACCTAGGACAATATGGCATAACCTTGGCTCCCTCATAGATTAGTCCTTTTTTAAAGGCCTTATCTAGTAGGTACCATTCAGTTTCTATATAGTCATTATCTAAGGTTACATAAGGATCATCCATGTTATATAAAAATGCCATCCTATCTGACATCTCTCTCCACATATCCCTATATTTCCATACAGATTCCTTGCAAAGTTTGTTAAACTTTTCTATACCATAATCTTCTATATCATTTTTATCGTGAAAACCTAGCTGTTTTTCTACTTCTATTTCTACTGGAAGACCATGGGTATCCCAACCTGCTTTTTTAAGGACCCTATATCCTTTCATATTTTTATACCTACTTGTCATATCCTTTAGGGTACGGGCTATGACATGGTGGATTCCTGGTTTTCCATTAGCTGTTGGAGGACCATCGTAAATTATGTATTCCTCAGCATCCTCTCTAGTTTTAAAGGTTTGATCTAATAGATCTATATCCTTCCAATAATCTTCGATTTTTTTCTCTCGCTTACTAACCTCAGTCTGGTTTAGGGGCTTAAATTCTCCCATAGTCTCTCCTTTCATTTTTTTATAAAAAAGGCCGCCCTAAAAAGGACGGTCCACCGTTTTAAAAAAACAATTTTAACGCAAATGTTACGTAACAAACTACTTATTTCATCTGTTAGACTAGAAGGTGATCTTCATATAAACTAATCTGGCATATCTCATCCTCATGCCTTTCTGTAAGATAATCCTCTACACTACTGTCCTTCTTAAAATCATATTTATTATTCTTTATTATAGTACTTCTATTTATACTTTAGTCAACAACATAAATATTATTTATAATATACCTAGGTGTTGATTTTTATTTTTAAAAATTTTATAAAAAACCCTTCATCATCTCTAGATTCAGGGCCTAATTTATAATTTTTAAATATGTCTTTTTATTTTAAACTTATATA
>JAPJPH010000034.1:2688-8677 GCA_030825745.1 Anaerococcus sp. | reverse complement strand
GGCTATGATTAGGTTGATAAAGCCTGCTATTAAACTAATAGAGTTAGCATTATTTAGGGAAAAATCATTTATCTTTTTTAACTGGCCCTCTCTAAGCATATGTCCTATAATAACTTGGCCTGCTAGGGCTGCTGATACTCCAATAGAAAATATGAAGGATGTTATAGTCTTTGTATAAATCATACTGGTAAGTCCAACTGTACCTATGCTTGCTATTATGGCTGTAATTATAGTATTAGATATGTTATAACTTATCCCCTCCATGGCTGATGGCAGACCCAGGGCTAGGATATCTTTTAGGATATTTTTGTTAAATTTATCCCTTATAAAGCCCTTAACTCCAGGAATTTTGATAAAAAGTATAAAAAAGCTAAGAAGCATACCTAAAAATCTAGTGATTAGGGTAGCAAAACCTACTCCCTTGATCCCACCTAGGCCCATGATAACTACTACTATGTTACCCAAGATAGTGATGATGGTATTTGTTACAGATATCCTAACAGCTCCCTTAACATAGGAAAATGCCCTTAGAATGGACAGTGCAAGGGATGATAGGCTTAGAAAAATTATGCTAATGGATACAATCCTAAGGTAAGATGCAGAAATTTTTTTAAGCTCTATTGGTGTTTGCATTAAATCTAATAAATTCATATCAAATATAAAGACAATTGCCATTATTAAAAGGCCTATAAGTAAATTTAGGCTTACGGATTCTTTTATAACACTTCTTACATAGGAAAGGTTATTTTTATCAGCATGCTGGATTATTAAAATTGTTGAGCCTAGGACGACTATATTAGCAACCATGGCTCCTATATTTAGGATTTGATCTGATATTCCAATGGCTGCTACTGTCCCATCACTAAAAAATGAAAATAAAAATACATTAAAATTTGCGATTAAGGTTAAAAAGGCCTGCTCTATAATTAGGGGGATAAATAAGTCCCTATAAGTTTTTGTAAATAGTTTTTTAATATTCATTATGACTAATATTTCTAGAGCTTATTTTGAAGGGATCTTTTTCTATCTCAAATATGCTAACACCCTTGGCTAGCTCGCCATAGGCTTGAAAACCGGTAGAATTGCCATATTTTAGGTGGATACCCTGATAGATGCTATCAAAGTTATTTTCATGGTCATGACCAACACTCATCCCCCATATCTCCCCATTTAATACCATAGCAGAAAATAAACCTGTATTTAGTTTAGGAGAAGAGATCATTTCATTTGTTTCATGACATACCCCATCTATTATATAATCACTAGCCATCCAGTATTCAACTAGGGGTATGTGTTGGAAAACTATTGATCTTTTGATATTCTCATTTTTCTTGTACTTATTTGATGTTTTTCTAAACCAATCTACTTGTTCAGGATAGTTATAAGCATAGATACCTAGATTTAATGGATCATAGTCAGATGAATCTATCATATATATAATACTAACTATCCCATTTTCATCTTCTAATTTTATAGTATAAGCTTCTTTATCATCTATAATAAATGAGTCTGTTTTTTCAGCTTTATTTGTAACTAGACTATCAAATATTTCCCTTAGCTCGCTTCTTGTGATATTATCTTCACTGTCGTGGTTACCAAAGGTTATAGCTATAGGGATATTATAGGAGTCTAGCTTTTTCATTACCTTTTTAAATATGGCTGAGGGATCATCTATACCCTCTGACCATATTATGTCTCCAGTATGAACTATTAAGTCTACATCTTCATTTTTAATGGCCTTATCTATTAGATCATATGTCTTAAAGTCATCCTCTGCTTCTGGTAAGGATCCAAAATGGGTGTCTGTTAGTTGTAGAATTTTAAATTTATCTTTTGAAAATTTCATATTACTCCTTTACACTTCCTATGGTGATACCTTGGACAAAGTATTTTTGGATAAATGGATACATAATTACTATTGGTAATATAACTACAATAATGGTAGCCATTTGCAAGGAATCTCCTGTAATTTTTATGGAATCTAGAGCCCTGTAGTTGGCTCCCGCTGTTTTCGCAAGAACATCAGCCAAGCCTTTTTGCCTAGTTAGCATATCTTGTAAAATAGTTGCAAGAGGTTTTAGGTTTTGGTTTCTAACATAAAAACTTCCAGCAAACCAATCATTCCAATGGCCTACTGCTGTAAATAGGGTAACTGTTGCAAGGGTAGGTTTACTCATAGGTAGAATGATATCAGTAAATATCCTAAATTCGCTCATCCCATCTATCCTAGCAGCCTCTACCAGGGAGTGGGGTACTTGTTGGAAGGAGCTTCTTAGTAAAAGGATATTAGTTACTGAATATAATCCTGGTATTACATAAACCCAAATAGTATTTGTTAGCCCAAGCTCACTTAATACTAGGTAGTAAGGAATAGTTCCTCCCCCAAATAACATGGTAAAGAATATAAAAAATGTTATCTTTCCCTTGCCTGGCAGGTTAGGTATAGTTAGGGCCCAGGCTGCCATACTCATCAAAAATACTCCAGTTATAGTTCCAAGCACTGTCCTAAAAATAGATATAAAAAATGCATTTACTAGGTTATCTTGTTGGAATACTTCTTTGAAATTATCAAGGGTTATATCTCTTGGAAAAAATGTAACCCCACCCCTAGCAGCATCTTGGCCCGAGTTTAATGATAGGGCCAAGATGTGTAGGAAGGGTAGAATTATCGCAAGAGATAATAAGATTAGTAGGATATAAAAGATTATCCTAGAAACCTTACTAGTTTGTGTTGCGTTTTTTAAGCTCATTTTCTCTCCTAAGTTTTAATAGAATATAGTATCTCCTTCTTTTTCCTTATCTTCTAGGAAATTACAGAACTCTTCTATTTTAGCATCTTTTAGTTTTTTCTTAGCTTGATCTATTATTTGTTTAGCTTCATCATCATCTTTTGCATAATATGCTTTTACTAGGTCCTCATCCCAATCATCTAAAGCTTGGGCTAGGTCTCCATCAGAACCTTCAAATTCAAATAGATAGGCTCTTGGGTATAGACCATCTATTACAGTAGCTTCTTCGTATTTTTTATCATAGTCATACATATCTATAATTTTTTGAGCACCCTTGTTTTCTTCACCTCTTTCATTTTCACCCCATGAAAGTTCTCCAAAATCTTCCATTTGGTCCATATCTGTATAGGCAAAGTGTTCACCCCAGAAAGCTCTTCCTGCTCTAAAGCCTTCTTTTTTTGCTTTTTCAGGTTCATTATCTACCATATCTATCATTTCTTTTTTAGGTACTGGTTTACCATCTACTAGGTCATAGTGTTTTCCTTCTAGACCATAGAAGTAAAGCATTTTTCCTTCTTTAGATGCCATCCAGTCTGCAAATTTAACTATCTCTTCTGGGTTTTTGGTTGTTTTAGGTATAGCCCAACCTGTATATCCTGACTTATATGAAATTACCATATTATTAGTTCCATCAGCTCTATTTAGGTCTCCTAATGGGATATATCTTAGATCTTGCATTTCTGGTCTATAGTTATGACTATCTGCTATTATTGCAAATGATCCATTTGCTATACCCTCTTGGGCCCTGGTTTCTTCCATTGTATAATATTCAGGATTCATTAATCCTTTATCTAACCACTCACGAACTTTTGCAACTCTTTTTTCTGCAAAGTCTGTCATTGATTCATGCTTAACCTTATCACCGTCTTTGGCAAATTTTTGAGCACCTGCTCCTTGCCATACCATATCTTGGTAAGGCCATGCCCTATCTGATCCTCCCCAAATTGTTGGGCCTAGTGGGCTAACAGCCTTACCATTATCATCAGTAAAGTTTCCGTCAGCTATTTTTTCTAATAGCTTATCCATATCTTCTGTTGTTTTGATATCTCCTGTTTTTACTCCTAGTTTATCAGCTATATCAGCTCTTATATACATACCACCGATGGTTTTATTGCCTGGATCTGCAGGCTTTCTGTTAATAGCCATGTGAACTAGGTAGGTAGCATTGTTTTGGTCATCTCTCATCATAATATTTTTCTTTGTATCAGTTGGTAGGTATCCATCTTCAAAGTATTTGCTATAAATTTTGCTCTCTTTAAGGTATGGGGCTAGGTCTGTGAACATTCCCTCATTGCTTGCTTGAAGTAGCATAGGAAATTCAGGTCTACCAGAGTTATCTAGGTAAAAAGCTATAGCATCAGGTAAGTCACCTGAGGCAAGACCTGCTGATAGGGCTTCTGTTGAGTTATCATTTGATACTGATTGGATATTTAGGGTTATACCTGTTTTTTCTTTGATATAATCAGCTATTTCAGGACTCATGGTTCCCTCTCCTGCATCTGATGCTGATTCAAATACTAAAAGAGTAATCTCTCTATCTGCTATCCATGTATCAGGATGGTCTTTGTTATCATCTTTAGCCTTATCATCTGCACTTTGTTCAGTCTTTGTTTCTTTTTTGCTATCATCTTCGTTAGTGTTATTTGATCCACAAGCTGTTAGGGATAGACTTAGAACAAGTCCCATTCCAGCGTAAAATATTTTTTTAAAATTAAACATTTAATCTCCTTTTACCATAGGGCGCTATCGCCAAGTTTATCAGCGATCTTATTTACAATTACAGTTACAAACAATCCTACCAAGCCTTGAATAAGACCAACTGCAGTTGCAGGGCCGTATCTGGCTTTTTCTAGTCCGGTCTTTACAACATAGGTATCTATGATTTCTGATACCTGATAGTTTCCTGGGTTTTGCATCAAATATACTTGGTCAAAACCTGCTGATAATACTCCACCTAGGGAGATGATAAATAAAATCATAACAGTTTTTGATATACCAGGTAGGGTTATATGTCTAGTCTGCTTTAATCTGCCTGCCCCATCTATGGCTGCTGCCTCATATAAAGATGGAGAAATGCCCATTATAGCTGCATAATAGATTATAGAATCCCAACCTATATTCTTCCATAAGTAGGATCCAAATACTGCTGGATAAAAGAAGGAGTTTTCCATCATCCAAAATTTAGTTCCATCACTAAGACCCAAATTTTTTAGTATCTCATTGACAATACCTGTGTTTGGTGCAAATAATTTATTTAAAATTCCTACAACTACCACCCAGGATATAAAGTAGGGTAGGTAGGAGATTGATTGAAATATTGACCTGTGTTTATGATTTAGGATCTCATTAAATATTAAGGCCAGTAAGATTGGAAATGGCAGGTAGATAAATAGCTTAATAGCTGAAATAATAAGGGTGTTTTTTATATATCCTGGAGTTTCTATATTTGTAAAAAACTCTCTAAAATATTGTAAACCAACCCACCCTTTTCCAAACATACCAGAGTTAAAGGAAAATTTTCTAAAGGCTAGAATATTTCCTAACATTGGCCAGTAAGAGAAAATTAAATAAGATATTATGGCTGGTATTAACATAAAATAAAAGGTCTTATACCTGGCCATCTGTTTTAATAGGCTCTTTTTTATAGGCTTAAAGTATGGATCATTATCATTGTTGATATTTTTATTTGTATATTGTCTTTTCTTTAGTAAGGATTTCTCCCCTTCTATCTTTCCTACTTGCATTTAAATCACTCCCTTCTTCTATGACTTTTTTATACTCACCATGACATTTTATGTCTATTCTATCGCCACTTTCCTTATCAAAAAAGTGGATAAAGTCAATATCTATAGCTAGGTCAACTTTTTGGTCTCTATCAAATTTTTCAAAGGTATTTATTTTGGCAATAACTGATGCATCATTTATTAAAAAGTGTAAAAGAGTCTCACTACCAAGCATTTCTGCTAGAGTTAAGTTTACTGAAAATAGGGAGTACCTATCATCTGTTATATCTATATCTTTTTGTAGGTGGATATTTTCAGGTCTAATTCCAAGAATTATATCCTTATCCTTATATCCTTTCTCAGATAGGTCATTTAAAATATCGCCCCTTAAGTCAAAGGATTGGTTTTTAGTTGCTAGGGAATTTTCTAAAACTTTGACATCTATAAAGTTCATGGCAGGTGATCCCATAAAGCCTG
>JAPJPH010000034.1:0-2588 GCA_030825745.1 Anaerococcus sp. | reverse complement strand
TTTTCTAAAACTTTGACATCTATAAAGTTCATGGCAGGTGATCCCATAAAGCCTGCTACAAATTGGTTATTAGGGTGAAGGTAGATTTCTCTAGGGGTTGATACTTGTTGGATAACTCCATCCTTCATTAGGACTATCCTATCAGCCATGGTCATAGCCTCAACCTGGTCATGGGTTACATAGATGGTTGTGTTATTAAATTGCTTACTTAAATTTGAGATTTCAGACCTAGTTTGAACCCTAAGTTTGGCATCTAGGTTACTTAATGGCTCATCCATCAAAAATACCTTGGGATTTCTTGAAATAGCACGGCCAAGGGCTACCCTTTGTCTTTGACCACCTGATAGTTCCTTGGGAAGCCTATCTAGGTAGGATTCTAGACCTATCATCTTTGAGGTTTTTGCTACTGTTTCATCTATTGTTTTTTGCTCGATTTTTTTCATCTTAAGGCCAAAACCCATATTCTCAGCAACACTCATATGAGGGTATAAAGCATAGTTTTGAAATACCATGGCTATATCCCTATCTTTTGGATGGATATCATTCATTAGCTTATCATCAAAATATAACTTGCCGCTGGTTATATCTTCAAGTCCTGCTATCATTCTTAGGGTAGTTGACTTGCCGCAACCAGATGGTCCAACTATAACTATAAACTCCCCTTCTTCAATTTCTAAATTGAAATCTCTAACTACATGCTCTCCTGGATTGTAGTCCTTATATACATGCTCTAACCTTATCATCAATTCTCCTTTATAAATATTGGTGATGTTACTACAAGCCTTGTAAACTTATCCTTGATATCACCAAGGATTTCAAATCTTACAAAGCCATTTTCTACATCTATTTTATCTCTTACAAAGCTTTCATAAGTAATAGGCCCTTCAAATATTTTTTTATCATTGTTTATTACCCTTAGACTTTTAGGAGCTATGTGGAAATTTTTATTATTCAGAAAATCCCCTTTTTTTATTGAAAATTCTATATCTAGGCTAGGGTCAGATGTTACATCCCCGAATTCTAAATATTTATCAGCTGCCTTTATTGTAAAATCTAGGATAGGTTCCATGCTAATATAGGTGTGGGAATTTTTTATAGCAGAGATAGCCTCTTTTTCATCTAAACTTTCTAGCCCTAGCATATTTACATAAAAGTTAGTATCCATATCCTCTAGATCATGCCAGTCCCTACCAGCTAAGGCTGCTAATTTATAGCCTTCCAATAATTTCTTCTCCCAAAGTTTGTAGGCTAGGTTATTGGCATTATTATCCTGAGGGTTGGGCCCATTAGCTAATTCTATATAGTCATATATTTCATAAGAAACATCTTCAAAATCATAATGGCAACCTGTACAAAATGGAGAACCCTCTTCAAAGGGATGGGCTAGACCAACTGCTATATAATCATCTGCCCTACTTTTTTCTATGAAAGTTTTTAAATTATCCTTTTTAATTTTTGTAAAATCATAAAGACTACTTGCTCCAAGGATAAGGATGTGGCCATAAAAAGTAGTAAGTTCAAAACCTTTAAAAGCCTTGATAGGACTATTTTTATCTTGCTTGTAAGTGTCAAAGGCAGAGTTGGTATTGTGGTCAGTTATAAAAATTGCCTTGTAGCCAAAGTTTTCTGCATTTTTCAAAAGTTCTGATCTTTCAAAGCTCCCATCTGAATTTTTTGTATGAGTATGAAGTTCAACTGGCTCATATTTTAGTCTTTTCATTTTAAACCAACCTTTAATTTTAAAGTCACATCTGTTAGAATATTATGAAAACTTAGGATTATTTCATAATCTCCCCTACTTATATCAGTCCTATTAAACCCAAAAGAGGACTTATCCTTACTTATAAGAATTTCTTGCTCACTCTTATGGTTGTGGTAATTGCCTAAAAACCTACCATCTTTTCTAACAGATAAACTAATTAGATTTAAAATATTTGAATCCATAAGACTATCACTAATTTCTGGGTTTTCTGCCTTTAATTTTTCAAAGCCCTCTTTTTTAGCCAAATCAGTAAGAGGACCCTCACATAACTTCGGGCCATAGGAAAATTCTACCTCTAAAGCTTTATAATCCTCATCCAAACTAAAGGGGATTAGCTTGTGAGTTTGGTTATAAGAGCTATCAAATTTATATTCTTTATCTATAATAATCATATCCACCTCTTTTTTTACTATTTATTATTATAGGTAATATTTGTTAAATTTTTTAAAACTTAATGTAAAATTTTAAAAATCATGCTAAATATTTTAAGCAGAAGATTATTTTATACTCTTCTGCCATAGTAGTAAATATTTTGATTGAAAATTTTGCAAAAGTAAAACAAAACCTAGGTTTTGTAAAATCTATATTAATAAAAAATAAATATCATGTAAATTTAACCTAGGTTAGGTCTCTACATATATTTAACAAGATTATGATTATTACTTTCTGATAAAGTGGGTACAATATTCAGGAGAATAAAAGGAGATAATATGAATATAATTTTTGATGTTGATGGAACTTTGCTAGATTCTATGCATGTTTGGTTAAATCCCATGGATGAACTTTTTGAAAAATATAATTTTAAACTATCTGACCTACCCAAAGA
>JAPJPH010000033.1 GCA_030825745.1 Anaerococcus sp. | reverse complement strand
GGCGATGACTGAGCTAGTGCCGTAATATTAAGCATGTCATCACTATCGATTAAATTTTTATTAACTGAAAACTCATCTCTTAAAATCGCAACAATAGTATATCCACCCCCAAAGGTAATGGCATTTATTCGTAAGAAAGTTAAAAATAAATTTAAAAGAGATGTTTGATTATCTTTATTCATTATTCCCCCTAAACACTTTATATATAAAAGTATAACATCTAAGAATAAAAAATGTATAGACAATATAAAAAACGCCCATATAAAATATAGACGTTTAATTAAAAGTTTTAATCAATTCTAGCTATTTCAGTAATAAGTTTTGCTCCATTTACTATATCTTCTACTTTACAAAATTCATCTACAGAGTGTGCTTTTGTCATCCCTACTCCTAAATTTACAGCTGGGATTCCATTTAAATTATAATTATTAGTATCAGATCCACCACCTGATGTAGCTGGCTTAAATTCAAATCCTAATTTTTCACACGCTTCTTTTACCGCAACTACTGGAGCAGCATCTTCTTCGATTTTAAATGATTTATAAGCTTCAACTATTTCAATTTCAGCTTCTATTGCATATTTTTCTTGTGCATCTTTTACACATTTTACCATATGATCTACTTGAGCTTTAAGTTTGTCATTATCTAATGATCTAGCTTCTGCCTCAATTCTTACTGAGTCTGTTACGATATTTGTAGGTCCTCCACCATGGATAGATCCAATATTAGCAGTAGTTTCTTCATCGATTCTTAAAAGTTTCATATTAGAAATAGCTTCTGCAGCGATAACTATAGCTGAAACTCCATCCTCAGGTGCTACTCCTGCGTGAGCTGACTTACCTTTAAAAGTTACATAAACTTTAGATTGTGCAGGTGCATGAACTACTGTATGTCCAGCTGATCCGCCTGAATCTAATACTATTCCAAAATCCGCATTAATTTTAGAATAATCTAAATTTTTAGAACCTTTAAGTCCTCCTTCTTCAGAAATAGTAAATACTACTTCTATATTATGGTGAGGAATATTTTCTTCCTTTAAAATAGTTAGCATTTCCATAATAGCTGAAACTCCAGCTTTATCGTCTGATGCTAAAATTGTATCACCTTTAGATCTTAAAACTCCCTCGTCATCTACATATGGTTCTATTCCTACACCTGGAGAAACTGTATCCATATGTGATGAAAATAATATAGTCTTATCACCTTCACCTTTAAGTTTAGCTATAAGATTTCCAGAGTTTGAACCTACTACTTCTCCAGCTTTTTTATCTTCATATACTTCTAGACCAAGATCTTCTAAATCTTTTTTCAGTCTATCTTTAAAATTAGCTTCATTAAAAGTTTCTCTATCTATTTTTGCATATTCGATAAATCTTTTTATTACTCTTTCAATAAAAATCCTTTCTTTTTCTAAATCTAAATAAATTTATAAAAACACCGAGAGTTTATCTCCCGGTGAATTAATATTACATATAAAGCGGAGCACCAGGACCTACTGGTAAGCCAAATAGCATCCAAATTACTAAAAATATTCCCCATGATGCTAAAAATGACATTGAGTATGGTAACATTGTAGAAATCAGAGTACCAAGACCTTTATCCTCGTCATATTTTTGCATAAATGCTACGATTACTGCAAAGTAAGACATAAGTGGAGTAATAATATTTGTTGATGAGTCCCCTATTCTATAAGCCACTTGAGTAAGCGCTGGATGAATTCCCGCTCCAGCCATCATAGGAACAAATATAGGTGCCATAATCGCCCATTTAGCAGACGCAGAACCCATAAATAAGTTTAAGAAAGCTGAAAGTAGAATAAATATTAGAATAAGTGGAATACCAGTTATACCAGAATGTGATAAGAAATTAGCACCAGCTACTGAAACTATTTTACCCATATTAGTATGACCAAAATAATTTACAAATTGTGCAGCAAAGAATGCTAATACTAAATAAGATCCCATACCTTGCATAGCTTTAGTCATAGCTTTTACTAAATCATTAGTATCATTAATAGTTCCAACAGTTTTACCATACACAAATCCAGGAATTAAGAATAATAATAAAATTCCAAGCATTAGACCATTATTTAAGAACTCTTTTAAAGCTTCAATCCCTACTGCACCCTCAGTTTTAAATACAGCATTAGATGGGAACATTAAGAATCCCATAATAACAGCATATATTAAAAGAGCAATACCAGCTCTTTTAAGACCTTTATTTTCTACTTCTGTTATAGGTTTATCTTCATGTACATAACTACCAGTGTAAGCACCAAGGTTTGGCTCAACAATTCTTTCTGTAACTAATGTTCCTACAATTGTAATAATAAAAGTAGATCCAATTAAGAAAAACCAGTTACATGTAGCAGCAAGTTCCATATTCATACCAGTAACTTTTAGAGCCTCATTAGTAATACCAGTTAAAAGTGGGTCAGTAGTACCAATTAAAAGATTAGCAGAGAAACCACCAGACACACCAGCAAACGCAGCCGCAAGACCAGCGATTGGATGACGTCCTGCAGAAGCAAACATCATAGCACCTAATGGAACAACTACTAGATATCCTGCATCGGATGCAATATTAGACATAATACCTGCAAATACTATAGCTATAGTAAGAATTCTAGCATTAACTCCAGATAGCATTTTTTTAAGTGAGCTATCGAATAAACCAGAATATTCAGCAACCCCAACCCCTAACATAGCAACTAGTACAGTACCTAATGGAGCAAATCCAGTAAAATTTTTAGTAGCAGAGTTAAAGATATATTTAAGTCCTTCAGCATTTAAAAGCGAAACAGCAGTAAGCGAAACTTGTTCCTCAGCTTTAGCATCGTAGAACTCTACAGTATAGCCAGAACGAGCTACAAGTTCAGCGATAATTAATAAAACAGCTGATAAAATAACAAATATAATAGCTGGATGTGGAAGCGCATTACCTACACGTTCAACACCTTTAAGAAAACCGCCAACTTCTTGATCGTTCTTTCTTTTTTCTTTCGACATATCGTCCTCCTAAAAATAAATTTTTCTTATGAGCTATTAGAAAATTATAAATAATTAGTCCATAAGAAATAAATAAAAATACATATTAAAATTATCATTCTTGAAAACGATTGTCAATATATTAAATAATTATATATAAATAGATAAAAATCTAACAGATAAAATTTAATTTTATTATATGAAATATTATTTAATTTAGGTTCTATAATAAATGTGTTGATGAGAAATCATCGGCATCATTTTTAGTACCATAAATAGTGTAAGAAGGAAGTAATTCCTATCTTGCACTATTTATGGTACTAAAAAGCAGACGGAAATTTTTCGCCTACTTAGTTTGCTATTTAAAGTCCTTGTAACTGTTTTTTAGTTCTTTAATTTTTTCAAGTCTCTCTAGAGAATTTTCTCCTTTAAATTCTGTAACTTTAACTATCATTGCATCAACTAAGGCTACTGCTGCTGTTAGAGAGTGGTATTCATTTCTTTCTCCTCTGTATACAAAGAGGTTAAAATCTCCAGTCTTGTCTTTGTCGTGGTATAGTCTACTTGTAAATTGGATGACTTTAAATTTAACATCTTTTTTATAATCGAAAATTATCTTGTCTTCTCTTGATATTTTAGAAAAAGAAAATACTATTAGTAGGTCGTCTTTGGCTAATTTTGATAGAGATTCAACAAATTCTGTCCCACCTGAAGGAAGAATCCATGGGTCAATTCCTATTCTATTTAGTCTAGTATATATTAATGAGGCTAAGGCTTTACCTGCGTGTTTTGCATAGACATAGATTTTATTTTTTTGTGCTATTAGCTTACATGCTTGATCAAATTGATTTTTGTCAATGTGATCTAGAGTCTTTTTAATGTTTTCAATTTGTTTGGTTAAATATGAATCTAGGTTTAGGTCTTTAGAGCTAGCTAGGGTGGTTTTCATTTTTTCAGCTGCCATGTAGGAAGACTCTTCTAAGATTAAGTTTTTAAAACTTTTGAAGTCATCCGCCCCCATTTTTCTAACAAATCTAGAAATAGTTGCTTCTGATACGTCAAGTTGGCTTGCTAGTTCTATGATAGACATAAATAGAAACTCATCATGACTTGTTTTTATAAATTCTAATATTTTTATTTCTGATTTAGTCAACTTTAGGTCTTCTGATTCATTTAACAATTTCATGTCTATCCTACTTATAACTTGATATAATCCTATTTGCTAATCATCAGCACTTCTACATAGTCGCCACCAAGAGCGTGGATTTTCTTCAAAGCTTTCTTTAAAAGGGTTGCTGATTTTACTTGTTCTTTTATTGTATCAGATATTATGGTTTTGTATCTAGCCTTTATTATTTCTTCTTTTAAGTCAGAAAAAGTATTTATATCTTTTTCAAATTCATTGTATACACTAGCATATTGGAAGGCCTGGTGGGTATCAGATCCGCATAGGATTGGCCTTGATATTGAACTTGCAAATTCTTCTATCATTTCTATGTTTTTACTACCTTTTAGGGCTACATCCTTGCCATTTAGGTCTACAAAATCAAACTTTTGCAATTGTTTTTTGCTTAGCCTTGGAATAGCACCGTTTGACCTGAAAGGATGGGCCGCACCTATTATAAGATCATAATCATCCAGGATATCCATCAATTTATCAAATCCATGAAAAGTCTCCTTGCTCTTGTAGTTTTCTAGTTTTAGATTGATTTCCATGATATCAGCAAACTTGCCTAAAACTATGATATGGGCACCTTCTATAATATCTACTTCCATGCCTGGAAATATCTTCAGTCCATTAAATATAAGGCAATCTCCATCTTTGTCGGAATTGTCATACACATACTTATAAAATTCTTCAAAAGAGGTCGTATTAAAGTGCTCTGTGAGACATATTGCATCCAAGTCTGTGTTTTTACATTCTTCAAACATCCACTCTGGATATCTTTTATCAAATGGCAAGGCTTTTGCAAGCTTACCATGGGTATGAAAATCTATATTCATCTTAGTTTCCTTTCAACAAAACTGAAATCAAAACAGTCGACATAATCCAAATAAATGAGATTAATAAAAAAATGATATCGTCAAAGGTCACTTTTAATGACTTAAGTTTTAATTTCCTTACTTCTTTATTGTTAGCGGCATATCTGTAGCCTCTTATTTCCAAGGCTTCTACTGTCGTCCTGGTCTTTTTTGCTGTATTTAATATCAGAGGATAAAATGAGTTCATAATCATTTTTATCCTATAATAAATATAATTTATTTTCCCTCTTATCCCTTCCTTGGATGGGGCCTTGCTTCTAAGTCTAAAGGATAGCAAAACATTTTGGAACTCTGTCATCAAAATTGGCAAAATCCTATAGGCATAGGATATGGAAAAGGTAAATTGTTCTGGGACTTTAAACCACATTAGCCCATTGGAGAGTTTGTCTGGATCCATTCCTGAAAAAACTGTGACCGATGCCAAGGATACTGTGGCTACCTTGAGGGTCAATATTAACAAAGGGCCAACCGAAGATAGGTCCCCTCCAAATATTAGGACAGCAATGAGCATATATCCTGTTTGGCCAAGAACACCTAGTAAAAATACAAATAAAACTAGGCCTACTACCTTTGCTAGGATGGTGGTAATGACCACTAGGATAAAGCAGGATGCGAGGAAAATCAAGTTATTAGAAAACCAGGGAACTATCCCAAAAAATAGGTACCAAAATATAAGTACTCTAGGGTCTAATTTGGCTATTGGAGTATCATCGTTGCCATAGGCGTTTTTTAGTACCTGGTTTCTAAAATAATCTATGGAGAATTTATCTTGCAGGCTATCTATTACATTGTCTAACTTTTTACTTTTCATCATATACTTATCCCTGTGTGTTCATCTATACTAGCTATGAAATCTTCTACGGTATAAACATAGGTCTTGGGGTTGATAGCCTGGGCTAGGTCAAATATTTCTGGAGCCCTGATAGAAATAGTATTTTTTACATAGTCATTGTCAAAAATCTTATCCTTGTAATCATCAGCTATAACTTTTCCATCATGTAAAACAATAACCCTATCTGCCCATTGGGCCACTAGCTGCATATCGTGTGTTGCAATCATAACAGTCTCTGTTTCTTTCTTTATGTCTTCTAGCACCCTTATTATCTCAGTACGGGTCGCCATATCTAAATTCGCTGTAGGCTCATCAAGTAGCAGAACTTCAGGCTTAAGGGCTATACCGATAGCTACACTGGCCCTTCTCATTTGCCCACCAGATAGTAGTCTTCCATCCCTATCTTTGAACTCTGCAAGTCTAAATCTATCTATCAAAGCAGTAGTTTTTTCCTGATAATCTGCTACATCGCGCTCCTTCATAGCAAAGGCAATGTCCTCGTATATACTATCTTGGATAAACATCTCTTCTGGATTTTGATAGACCAAAGAAATATATCTGGCCAATTGTTCTTCATCGACTTCATTAATATTTTTATTTTTAAAAAATATATTTCCAACTCTGGTTTTTACTAGTCCAACAATTAGCTTCATTAGGGTGGATTTTCCAGCTCCATTTGACCCTATCAAAGCAACCTTGTCCCCTCTTTTTATGGAAAGAGTTAAATCTTCAAAGATTATTTTAGGGTCTCCCTTTATGGAATCATAAGCTAGGGATATGTCTTCAAATCTAATTATCTCTTCCTTGTTATTTGAAATATTATCCTTCTTATAATCTTTAAGTCGTAAATCAGAAAAGTAGTCAATGCCCTCACTTAGGCTAATGGGGAGTTTTTGAGATGTATCAAAAGTTCCCATATTTTTTTCTTTAAGTTTGAAGGCTGCTTGAGTTATTTGAGGAGGAAATATATCAGACTCTTTTAATTCATCAACCCTTGATAAGGCCTCACTTGTCTTAAGCATCCAGGAAATCTTGCCCTTATTTAAAAGCACCACTTTGTTGCAGAACTTGGCTATATATTCTGTATGGTGCTCAATTGATATAATTGTTTTGTTATACTGCTTGCGGAGGTTCTCCAAAATATCATATATCTTGTCAGCATTTTGAGGATCTAGCTGGGCAACTGGTTCATCTAAAATGAGTATATCCGGTCCCAGGGCTATGGCCCCTGCCAGGGCTAAGAGATGGGTTTGCCCACCTGATAATTGCCAGATATAGTCTGCCTCCCTACCTTCTAGCCCACAGGCCATTAAGGCTTTTTTTCCAAGTTCTTCATAATCTTCATTGCCATAATTAAGAAGGGCATATGAAGCATCATCCAGGACTGTTGGCCTCACTATTTGATTTTCAAAATCTTGGTAAACATAGGCCACTTCTTTGGCTAGACTGCCCACATCTAAATCTAGGGTAGATTTTCCATTGACAAGAACATGTCCTTCAAAGTCTCCAACTATAAAGTGTGGAATCAAGCCGTTTATACATTTACAAAAAGTCGACTTTCCGCTACCATTGTTGCCAATGATAGCGATAAAGTCGCCCTGTTCAATATCCAAATCAATATTATCTAGAATCTTTGTATCAGATCCTGGATAAGTAAAACTTAGATTTCTAATTTCTATTTTATTCATGAATATTATCAGATTTATTTTTGTTGTTTCTAATCCATAAAATAGAAAGCAATGACAAGATTGCTGCTACTAAAAGGCTTATAATAATTGACAATTGACTTTCTGCCCAGTCTGCTTCCCAATCAATTAAAGCATATCCAGATTCTGCCAAATATTCAAAGCCAAATCCAACTACTATACCAACAAGAGCTAGAAGCAATATTTTTCCAAAAGGAAGGTCAAGCTCTGTTCCCTCAGTTCTTGGTCGAACACCAATAAGCGGCTCGATTTTACCATATAACCTTGGTACAAGGATTAGGGTTGGGATTAGGCAAAATAGGATACCTGAGAATAATAAGTCATTTGCAAAAGCAAAGAATTCTGTAGCCCAAACTGATTCTGGAAGACCTGCTACAGCCTCAAAGTCTTCTACCGCAAAGACAACCTTTAATACATCAACCATAGTTCCCATAAATAACTGAGCTGCTGTACCAGTTATAGCCGCAATACCAACCTGTCTTTTATCTCTTGGATCTCTTACCATAGCACCTGCTATAAGTACACCTATTGTAACTGTTGTAAACTTTTCTAATTCACCAATACCACCAAATTGTCCAAGCATTATTTCTGAAAAAATAAGTTCACCTGTAGCTGCTCCAAGCCCTGCACTTAGAGGGTCTAGTAAAATAGCAATAGTAAGTGGAATAAATAAGAAGTATTCAACTGAAAATTCAATTATACCCACGTGTACCTTTGGAATTAGCTCAGAAAACATTGTTGCTAATCCATATAGTGACATTGTCAATACAAACACCATTAGCTTTTGAGATGTTGTAAATCTTTGCTTTTGCAAGTTCATAATTACCTCCAATAATTTTATGCAAAATATTTTTCGGCTACATAGTATTGCATTTTTATTAAATTTATATTAATTTAAAATTAAATGAAGGTAAATTTTAGTTTTATATATTTATGAAAACTTTTTTTCATTACGGGTTCATCTTATAAATAAAAAAGGACAGATACTTTCTTTTGTATTTTGTCCTTGTATTTAATATTATATGTCTTATATCTATTAAATTTTAATTATTTATAGTAATTATAGCTCCACAATGGGATACCTTCTCAAAGAAAGAATTTGGATAATCATTTTTGATTTCGTCATATACAAAATAATATTCCTCATCATCCCAAGCATCACCCCT
>JAPJPH010000032.1 GCA_030825745.1 Anaerococcus sp. | reverse complement strand
TAATAATACTTATTATGATGATAAGACTCTAAAAGAGTGGATAGAAAATGATGATTTAACAGATGAGCTTAATCAAAGGGCTGATAAGATAAGAAGGGAAATCTACGGAGATAAGGTCTATGTTAGAGGGCTTATAGAATTTTCCAATATTTGTAAAAATGACTGTTATTATTGTGGAATTAGAAAATCTAATCCTAAGGTAGAAAGGTATAGGCTTAGCAAAGAACAGATACTAGAATGTGCTGATATAGGTTATATGCTAGGGTATAGGACCTTTGTACTCCAAGGAGGAGAGGACTCATATTTTACAGATGATATCTTTGAAGATATAATTAAAGCTATAAAAAAAAATCATCCAGACTGTGCTATAACCCTATCTCTAGGAGAAAGACCCTTTGAATCCTTAGAAAGGTTATATAAGGCTGGGGCTGATAGATACCTATTACGTGAGGAGACTTCTGGCAAAGAGCATTATAATAAATTGCACCCTAAAAATATGAAAATGGAAGAAAGACAAGATTGCCTTAGAAACCTTAAAAAGATAGGTTACCAGGTTGGGGGTGGCTTTATGGTAGGATCTCCCTTCCAAAAAAGTGAGGATATAATTGCTGATTTAAGATTTTTAGAGCAATTAAAACCAGCTATGATTGGTATAGGACCTTACCTAAGTCAGGCTGATACACCCTTTAAAGACTTTGAAAATGGGTCATTTGAGATGACATTAAGGTTAGTATCCATCCTTAGGATCCTATTTCCATATGCTCTCATACCAGCAACAACTGCCCTAGGGACTATTAATCCCCTAGGTAGGGAAAGAGGCCTTAAGGCAGGGGCAAATGTGCTTATGCCAAACCTATCTCCAACTGCTGTAAGGGAGAAATACCTCCTTTATGATAATAAGATCTGCACAGGAGATGAGGCTGCAGAATGTAGGTCTTGTTTAGAACTTAGAATAAAAAATGCTGGATATCAGATTGTAACTGATAGGGGAGATGTAATTAATTTAGATAAGGAAAAAAGATATATAAGCTAGCTTTTATGTAAAAGTAAATATATTATAAAATATTAAAAAAAGGATTAAAATCTTAAAGGCTTAGATTTTAATCCTTTTTATTAAATTTTAAGGTAAAACCACCTTATCTAATATATTTTTAAGATAGGCAATACATATCCCATAATTTGTCATTGGTATATTTTTTTCTTTGGCCAAATCTATCCTAGATAGCATATTTTGTCTATTAAACATACAGGCCCCACAAGATATAATGAGGTCATATTTTTCTATGTTAGAAAAATCATCTGCCCTTGCAAAATCAAATTTTACATCAGGATAGATTTTTTTAATCATTTTTGGGATCTTTACAGTTCCTATATCCTCATCTACTGGTGGGTGGGTGCAAGCTTCAGAAATTAGTATATTAGAAACTGGTTTATCAAGTCTTTGGACACTTTTTAGAAAATAGTTTAGATCACCCTTAAAGGCTGAAAAAAGTATGGAAAAACTAGTAAGCCTTATATTTTCTGGAATTATATTATAAACTTCAAAAAATACTTGGGAATCTGTTATAACTAGATCAGGGGCTTTTTTTAATGAATCTAGGGTATCCTTTAAGGTTTCTAGAGTAGTTGATATAGCAATAGCCCTTTTATCTAATATCTCTCTTATAGTCATAACCTGGGGTTTTATTAGCCTACCCTTTGGAGCAGCCTCATCTTGGGGCATGACCAAGATAACTAAGTCATGTGGATTTAGCAAAGTTTTTGTAATAGAGAGGTCATCTTTTTTATATATATCCTTTATTTTAGTAAAAATTTTATTTTTATTTTCTATATTACTTATATCTATGGATATGGGATTTAGATCTTTGTATTTTTCTATAATTTCTTTGCCTATGGCTAAGTCTTGCTTCATAGCCACATAGATTATTTCTCTATTAGTCTTTTTGATTTTTTCTAGGTATTTAAACTCATCATCTAAACTAAGGACATAAATAAAAATATCTGATTTATCTATGGATTTTTGAGTTTTTTCTATTCTTTGTTTAGCTAGGTTAGTATCATCATCAACTCCAGCAGTATCTATGAAGGTAACTGGACCAAAGCCAGTTATCTCCATATTCTTACTAACAGGATCAGTTGTTGTCCCTTTTATATCTGCTACTATCGAGGTATAGCTACCTGTTAGATAGTTAATAAGGCTTGATTTGCCAGAATTGGTGGCGCCAAAGATACCTATATGGACTCTTTCACTAATTTGAGTATTCATTTTATTCACCTAGATATATAAGTCACGAGCCCCAGCTTCTATTTTTTCTAATTTTTCTCTAGTGCTTTTTTGAACTTCTGGATTTGGAATTTGATTTATTTCCCTATCGATTAGATCAAGGCAGTCTTTCCTAGTTTTTTCACTTGCATAGTCTATGGCATATTCTTTTAGAGTAGTTAGGGCATTTGGATGGCAGATATTTCCTATACCTTGTTTTTTGACCATATCCATAAATACCTCACCGGTTCTACCCATCCTATAGCAGGCGGTACAAAAACTTGGAACATGATTTTTTGATACTAGCCAATCTATAACCTCATCTAGACTTCTATTGTCAGATAGCTCAAATTGATCACTACCCTCAGTAACATCTTCTGTATAACCTCCTACAGAAGTCTTGCTACCACCAGATAATTGGCTAATACCAAGGTCTAATAACCTAGATCTCATTTGTTCTGATTCTCTAGTTGATACAATCATTCCAGTATATGGAGCAGCTATTCTTATACAAGCTACTACCTTTTCAAACATCTGATCAGATAAGCTATTATCAAAATCATCTGGATTAATATCATCTGCAGGTTGGATCCTAGGAACTGAAATAGTATGAGGACCCACATTAAACCTAGCTTCAAGATGCTCTGCATGCATTAGTTGGCCAATAAATTCATATTCGTAAGAATCTAGTCCATATAAAACTCCTAGGCCTAGATCATCGATACCTCCTAAAAATGCCCTATCCATGGCTTCAGTATGGTATTCATAGTTAGATTTTGGACCGAACTTGTGGAGATTCTCATAATTTTCCTTATTGTAGGTTTCTTGGAATAGGATATAGGTTCCTATTTCTCTATCATGGAGTTTTTTGTAATTTTCTACAGTTGTTGCAGCTATATTTACATTGACCCTTCTTATAGAACCATTTTTATGCTTAATGTTATAGATTGTATCTATAGATTCAAGTATGTATTCAATAGGGTTATTTATAGGATCCTCTCCAGTTTCTAGGGCTAGCCTTTTATGGCCTTGGTCTTGGAGGGCTATTACTTGTTTTTTAATCTCTTCTTGGTTTAACTTTCTTCTAGGAATTGTTTTGTTTTGTCCATGGTATGGGCAATATGAGCATCCATTTATACAATAATTTGATAGGTATAGGGGAGCAAATAAAACTATCCTATTTGCATAAAATTTATATTTTAAATTTTTAGCTAGGTTAAAAATTTCCTGATTTAAATCTTCCTCCTCACAAGATAATAAGACAAAGGCTTCTCTATGTTCAAGGCCCTTAGCCTTTTTCGCTTTTTCTAATATATTTAAAATGAGAGCTCTATTATGGGCATTTTTCCTACCATAATCAATCGTCTCTAAAATTTCTTCATGGTTTATAAATTCACTAGCCTTATGGCTAGCCTTATTGTAAGTTGTCATAATCCTTCCTTTCTATACTTCTTCTAATATTATAATACTTTTTAATATAAAATTAAAATTTATTTATAAATATAAAAATTTGAGATAAGGAGTTAATATTTATTCACGGATTGTTATAAGATAGCTAAAATAACCAAGATAAAATCAGTAGTTTGAATAATATTAATAAAAAATTTGACTAAATAAAAAAAGCATGGTATTATGTACATATCAAGTTAAGAAATAAGTAGATAACCATTTGAAAAGAAGAGTAATCTAGAGGTAGATCTTACAGAGAGCCCTGGTTGGTGAGAAGGGTAGGTTAATAGCTAGATGAAGATGGCCTTTGATGGGGTGGATCGATATTAGGTTCACACGGGAATTCCCGTTATAGAATTAGAGTATGATAGTACTTGATGAGAGTATGTATGAGTGATCATGCATAAAATAAGGTGGTAACGCGAATTTTCGTCCTTAGTTTCCTATATGGAAGCTAAGGACTTTTTTAATTTAACCATCAAAAAGGAGTAATAATGACAAGTAATGAGAAAATTTTAGAAAAGGTAGATGAATATTTTACTTATAGCAAAAATATAAGAGATTATCTTCACGAAAACCCAGAAGTGAGTGATAAAGAATATGAAACATCAAAATATCTCAAAAATGAATGTGAAAAGTTAGGTTTACTAGTAGAAGATGTAAAAAATTCTACAGGATTTACCGCTCTACTTGATACTAAAAAGCCTGGAAAAACTATTGGTATAAGGACTGATATAGATGCCTTAGCCATAGATGAGAGTGAATATAATAAAAAATATAAAAAAGAAGTTGTATCAAAAAATAAGGGGGTCAGTCATGCTTGTGGTCATGATTCCCATATGAGTGTAGCACTAACTGCAGCTCATATCCTAAATGATTTAAAAGATGATTTTAGTGGAAAGATATATTTTATCTTTGAAGAGGGTGAAGAAACTGGAGCAGGTATATACCCTATGATAGATCATCTGAAGGATAAAAATATAGATGCCATTTATGGAAACCATCAGACCCCAGCCCTAGATGTAGGGAAATTTCATGTTATAAAAGGAAAATCCCATGCAGGATGTATTGGTGTAGAATTTGATGTTATTGGAAAGGGGGGTCACGGTTCAAGACCTGATAAGCTAATAAATCCATTAACAGCAACAGCTAATATAGTAACTGCCCTAACAAATGCTTGGGTTAACCAAATAGATCCAACAAAAACTGTTACTTTTGGACTAGGAGCTATAAATGGAGGATCTGCTCCAAATGTAATTCCTGATAGGTGTAAGGTAAAGGGAACTTTAAGGTTTTTTGATGAGGCTGAGGGAGAGCATGCCCTAGAAGTTTTAAAAGAAGTTGTAAGCCTTACAGCAAGGGCCCACAAATGTGAAGTAGAATTTGCTGATTATACAAAAATTGTTGCCTATCCTGTCATCAATGATATAGAACTTGCTGAATTTACAAGAAAATCTTTAGATGATATATATAAAGACTCCCTAGTAGAAGTAGCAGAGACCTATGGTTCAGAGTCATTTTTTGGCTATAGCAAACTAGCACCATCAATATATACAAAGTTTGGAGTTAGAAATGAAGATAAGGGCATAACAGCAGGAGCCCATACCAAGGAATTTGACCTAGATCCAGAGGGCATCAAATATGCTACAGGACTTGCAGTTAAATTTGCGCTAGATTTTTTAAATGAAAGGTAGTTTATGATCCAGTTAAAAAATATTACAGTTGACTTTGATAATGTAAAAGCCTGTGATAATGTAAGCTTAAATATTGAAAATAAAGATACCTATGGAATAGTAGGATTTTCAGGAGCTGGTAAGTCAACCCTAGTAAGGACAATTAATCTTCTCCAAAGACCAACTTCAGGTGAGGTTTTAATAAATGGAGAAAACCTTATAAACTTATCAAATAAACAACTTAGAGAAAGAAGAAAAAAGATTGGAATGATCTTCCAACACTTTAATCTTTTAAATAACCTAACAGTTTTAGATAATGTCTTATTTCCTATAAAAAAATCAAAAGAAAATAAGGCTAGTAAGATAAAAAGAGCAAAAGAGCTTTTAGAGCTTGTAGGTATAGGAGATAAGATAGACGCTTATCCTAGGGAGTTATCAGGGGGGCAAAAGCAAAGATGCGCTATAGCAAGAGCCCTAGCTAGTGAACCAGAGATACTTCTTTGTGATGAGGCAACATCAGCCCTAGACCCTAAGACTACCAAACAAATCCTATCCTTACTTAAAGATTTAAATGAGAAGTTAGGGCTTACTATAGTGATAATAACCCACCAAATGGAGGTTATCAAGGATCTTTGCAACAAATGTGCTGTTATGCAAGATGGAAAGATTATTGAACAGGGTAGCACCCTTGAGATATTCTCAAATCCAAAAGAAACATTGACCAAAGAATTTGTAGATACATCAACAAACGTAGAAGAGACTATAAATGAGGTAAAAGAAAATATAGGTATTTTAAAAGATGATGAGATACTAACCCAGTTAAATTATATAGGAGAATCTACAACAGAACCATTGATAACTGAAATATATGATAAATTTAAGATAAAAACCAATATCCTAGCTGGTAACATTGAATTTATAACAGGAGTTCCTGTTGGAAATCTAATAGTAACCTTTAAGGGAGGCAGTGATAGTTTATCAAGTGTGATAGATTATCTAAAAGAAAAAGGAGTTGGAGTAACCCTGATAGGAGGTAAAGATGCACTACTTTGAATATGCATTTTCAATAAAGGATAGGATCCTTGAAGACCTAGGAGCAACCCTCTACATGTTAGTCTTATCTGCAATATTTGCAGGTATATTTGGACTCATACTTGGGGTAATCCTGGTTGTAACCGATAGGGGCAGGATCCTGGAAAATAAAGTTTTATATAATATCTTAGATAAGATAATTAACTTATTTAGAGCTATACCCTTTGTAATATTACTAGC
The DNA here is from genome assembly GCA_030825745.1 of Anaerococcus sp. Taxonomy (GTDB): domain Bacteria; phylum Bacillota; class Clostridia; order Tissierellales; family Peptoniphilaceae; genus Anaerococcus. The sequence continues at coordinate 2,275 of JAPJPH010000032.1, read as the reverse complement.
CCTAATAGCCCCAATAACCAAAGAATTAGTAAATACTAGGATAGGTCCTACAGCAGCAATTGTTCCCCTAGTATTTTCAACAGTTCCATTTTTTGCCAAACAAGTTGAACAAGCCCTGGCAGAGGTAGATCCTGGAGTTATAGAAGCTGCCCTAGCAATGGGAAAATCCCCATTTGAAATTATAACATCTGTTTATATAAGAGAAGGACTACCTTCACTTATAAGAGCAAGTTCCATAACTCTAATATCCCTTCTAGGTCTAACTGCCATGGCAGGACTTATAGGAGGTGGTGGTATAGGTAACCTAGCCATCGCCGTTGGATACAACAGGTATAAAGACGATGTTGTAATAGTTTCTGTTCTACTAATCCTAATTATAGTTTATTTAATCCAAGGATTAGCTAACATATTAATAAGAAAGACAAGTCATTAAAAGAAAAAGGAGAAATAAATGAAGAAAATTACTAAAATTGCCCTAGCCCTAGCATTCACACTTACAATTACAGGATGTGGAGCAAACTCAAATGAAAGCTCTGATAAGGGAGAAGAAGTAAAGAGTGAAAGTACAGATGCCTTTGCTGATAAGGATGTAATAAAACTTGGAGTAATAGGTGAGAAAAATGCGGTTTGGGAAGATGTGGCTAAAAGATACGAAGAAGGTACTGGAAAGAAAATCGAATTAGTAGCCTTTAGTGAATATCGTGAGCCAAACGAGGCATTAATATCAAAAGATATCGATATAAATGCCTTTCAACACAAAAAATTCTTAGAAGACTTTAACGAAGCTAACGGATCAGACATAGTTTCAATAGCAGATACTGTTATAGCTCCACTAGGTATATATTCTAACAAGATAAAAGATATTAACGAACTAAAAGATGGAGCTAGAGTTGCTATACCAGATGACCCAACCAACTGTGCTAGAAGCCTATTTTTACTACAAAGTGCTGGATTGTTAAAGGTTGAGGGTAAAGAAGGTGAAGCTATTACTGTAGATAATATAACAGAAAATCCAAAAAATTTAGAAATAGTTGAACTAGCTGCAAGTCAAACAGCTAGGAGTCTGGATGATGTTGATATAGCAACAGTTAACTCTGGATATGCTGTAGATGGTGGATATGACCCAGTAGAAGATGCAATTTATCTAGAAGATCCAGATGATCCAGAAAAGGCAATATATGTAAATATAGTAGCAGCCCTACCTGAAAATAAGGATAGTGAAACACTAAAAGACCTAATAGATAACTATTACCATACAGATCAAACCAAAGAAATAATCAAAAAAGACTCTAATGGAGCAGATATACCAAGCTTTTAAGTAAATATAGGGAGGAAAATATGAAAAAATTATCAAAAATCGCACTTTTATTGGCACTAACTTTAGGATTTAGTGCTTGTGGAGCAAATAGCAATGAGAGTAAAAATGAAGAAAGTAAAGAAGAAAAAGTACAAAGTGAGCAAGTAAAAGAAGATAGCAAAGATAAAGAAGATAACAAAGAAGCTAAAACTATTAAAGTAGGAGTTGTTGGAGAAAACAACGAAGTATGGGAAGAAGTAGCAAAAAGATATGAAGAAGGTACTGGAAATAAGGTTGAATTAGTTAGATTTACTGACTATAACCAACCAAATGAAGCCCTAATATCTAAAGATATTGACCTAAATAGCTACCAACACTATAAATTTCTAAATGAATTTAATGAAAAATCCGGGTCAAACCTAGTAGTAATAGCAGATACCATGCTAGCTCCTATTGGAGTATACTCTAATAAAATTAAAGACCTAAATGAACTTGAAGATGGGGCTAGGATTGCAATTCCTGATGATGCAACTAACGGATCAAGAAGTTTATTCTTACTACAAGCTGCAGGGCTTATAAAAGTAAAGGGAAATCCTGGAGATAGCATTAGTCTAGAAGATATTACAGAAAATAGTAAAAATATTGAATTTATAGAAATGGATGCTAGTCAAACTGCAAGAAGTTTAGATGATACAGATGCATCTGTAGTTAATGATAACTATGCTCTAGATTCAGGATTAAAACCAAACCAAGATGCAATTTACCTAGAAGATGCTCAAAGCCCTGATGTAAAAGAATATGTAAATGTAATTGCAGCTAGGGATGAGGATAAGGATAAGGAAGAATTCAAAGAATTAGTAGAATACTACCAAACAGATGAAACCAAAGCAGACTATGAAAAATACACTGATGGAGCATGGATACCTGCTTGGTAAATAAATAAGTAAGATTACTTATTTGTCCTTAAAAGGTTCTTAG